>CAKRPM010000039.1 GCA_934378025.1 uncultured Eubacteriales bacterium
TTTCCGACGCGGCGATTGCCCGACTGTGGGGCACGGACGAAACGGAAATTTTTCAAAAGCGCGAACGGGAAAACATTTTTCCCGTGTACAAGATGATTGATACCTGCGCCTCCGAATTTAAAAGCTATATTCCGTATTTTTACGCCACCTACGAAACGGAAAATGAGTCCGCGGTGTCCAAGCGTGAAAAAATCATTGTGCTGGGGGCGGGCCCGATTCGGATCGGGCAGGGCGTTGAATTTGACTATTCCACCGTGCATGCCGTGCAGACCATCAAGGCCTCCGGATATGAGGCCATTATTATCAATAACAACCCCGAAACGGTTTCCACCGACTACACCTGTTCGGATAAGCTGTATTTCGAGCCGCTGTGCGTGGAAGATGTGATGAACATTATTCATTTGGAAAAGCCGCTGGGCGTCATCGCCTCGCTGGGCGGGCAAACCGCCATTAACCTTTCGGAGGGACTGGCGCGGCGCGGCGTTCGGATCATCGGGACGGACTGCGCGGCCATCGAACGGGCGGAAAACAGAGATTTGTTTGAAAAGGTGCTGACCGATCTGGACATTCCTCGTCCGCAGGGCAGAGCGGTAACCGAGATCGAGGACGGCGTTCGCGCCGCGGCCGAAATCGGGTATCCGGTGTTGGTACGCCCCTCCTTTGTCTTGGGGGGCAGGGCCATGCAAATCGTCGCCGATGAAAAACAGCTGCGCCGTTATTTGCGCAGCGCCGTGGAAATCAACGAGGAAAAACCGGTATTGGTGGACAAATACATCTCCGGCAAGGAGGTGGAGGTGGACGCCATTTGCGACGGCAAAAGAGTGTTTGTCCCCGGCATTATGGAACTGGTAGAACGCACGGGGATTCACAGCGGCGATTCCATCAGCGTGTACCCGCCGTTCTGCCTTTCCGAAAACGTCAAAAAAACCATTTTGGATTATACCGAGCGGCTGGGCAGAGGCATCGGCATTGTCGGACTGTATAACATTCAGTTTATTGTGGACGGCGAGCACGTATATGTCATTGAGGTCAATCCCCGTTCCTCCCGTACCGTGCCGTTTTTGTCCAAGGCCACCGGCTACAGTCTGGCCGATATCGCCACCCGCGTGATTTTGGGGGAAAGCTTGTCGGAGATGGGGTACGGCATGCTCTACCCCAGCGAAAAGAAACGTTGGTATGTAAAGGCACCGGCCTTCTCCTTTGCCAAGCTGCGGGGATTGGACGCCTATCTTTCTCCCGAAATGAAATCGACCGGCGAGGCCATCGGCTATGATAATACGCTGACCCGCGCCCTGTTCAAGGCGCTGGGCGCCAGCGGGATGAATGTGGTCAATTACGGAACGGTGCTGGTGACGGTGGCCGATCGGGACAAGACGGCCGCACTGCCGCTGATCCGCCGTTTCTATAATATGGGCTTTAACATTCAGGCCACCGAGGGAACGGCGCGGTTTTTGAAGGAAAACGGTGTGCGCACGCACGTTCTTCAAAAAATCAGCGAGGGAAGCACGGAAATTCCCGACGCAATTCGTCGGGGGTACGTTACGTATGTCATCAATACCGGGGATATCAGCTCTTCGGACGAGCTGTCCGACGGACGCAAAATCCGCCGCTGTGCGGTGGAAAACAATGTGACGATGTTCACCTCACTGGATACCGTCAAGGTGCTTTTGGATGTGCTGGAGGAAACCACCATGGGGATTTCCACCATCGACGCATAAAGGAGGAACGCATGAAGCAGGCATTTTTTAAAATTCTCTCCACACGGCAAATTGCGCCGCACGTTTTCGAAACGGTGCTTGCAGGCGACACGTCGGCGATCACGGCACCGGGTCAATTTGTCAATATAAAAATCGAGGGGCTGTTTTTGCGCCGGCCGATTTCCGTTTGCGATTTTGCAAAAGGGAAGCTCACCTTGCTTTACAAAGTTGTGGGCGAGGGGACGCGGCGGCTGGCCGAGAAAAAAGCGGGGGAATCGCTGGATCTTTTGGTGGGACTGGGAAACGGCTTTGATGTCTCCCGCAGCGGGAAAAATCCGCTTCTCATCGGCGGCGGCATCGGCGTGCCGCCGCTGTACGGACTGTGCAGGGCGATTTTGGCCGCAGGCGGCATGCCGAGGGTCATCATGGGCTTTGCAACGGAAAGGGAAATTGTGTATCAAAAGGAGTTTGAGGCGTTGGGCGTTTCGGTGGATGTTGCCACGCTGAACGGCTCGGCCGGAACACGCGGGTATGTGACGCAGCTGGTCGATCGGGCGCCGTACAGCTATTTTTACGCTTGCGGTCCGGAGGCAATGCTGCGGGCGGTTTGCCACGCGTGCGATACGGACGGGGAGTTGAGCTTTGAAGAGCGCATGGGCTGCGGATTTGGCGCCTGCATGGGCTGCTCCTGTCAAACGCTGACCGGCAGCAAACGCATTTGCAAGGAGGGGCCGGTACTGCAAAAGGAGGAGATTTTATGGTAGATACTTCGGTAACGCTGTGCGGCATCGGGCTGGATAATCCCGTCATTCCCGCCAGCGGCACATTCGGCTACGGGTATGAATTTGCCGAGCTGTACGACATCAATATCCTGGGCTCGCTCAGCTTTAAAGGGACAACGCTTTCAGAACGGTTCGGCAATCCCACGCCGCGCATCGCCGAGTGTCCGGACGGCATGCTCAATGCCGTAGGACTGCAAAATCCGGGCGTGCAAAATGTACTGGAAAAGCAGCTGCCGCGACTCTCAAAATGTTTTCATAAGCCGGTGATGGCCAATGTCAGCGGTTTTTCGATCGAGGAGTATCAAGCGGTGGTGGCGGCCCTGGACGCGGCGGAAAACATCGGCTGGTTTGAAATCAATATTTCCTGCCCCAATGTGCACGGCGGCGGCCTGGCCTTCGGGACGGACGCACACAGTGCGGCGGCGGTGACTGCAGCCGTGCGCCGAATGACGCAAAAACCGCTGATCCTCAAGCTTTCGCCCAATGTGACCGATATTACCGAGATCGCCCGTGCCTGTGAAGCGGCGGGAGCGGATGGCCTTTCCCTCATCAATACGATGCTGGGCATGCGGATTGATCTGCGCAGCCGAAAACCGCTGTTGGCCAATCGCACCGGAGGGCTTTCGGGGCCGGCGGTACTGCCTGTGGCGCTTAGAATGGTTTACCAGGTATATGAGGCGGTCAAAATCCCCATCGTCGGGATGGGCGGCGTGAGCAGCGCCCGGGATGTGTTGGAAATGATGCTGGCGGGCGCAAGCGCCGTGGAGGTCGGCGCGGCCAATTTGGTCGATCCGCTGGCCTGTCAAAAAATCATTCGGCAGCTGCCGGACGAAATGGAGCGTTTGGGTATTCAAAATTTACGAGAAATCATCGGAGGAGCACATTCATGAAAAAAGATGTAATCATTGCCTGCGACTTTGCAGGGCAAAAGGAATGTTTGGAATTTTTGGAGGCGTTTCACACGCAAAAGCCTTTTGTGAAAATCGGCATGGAGCTTTTTTATGCCGCCGGCCCGCAGATTGTTCGGGAAATTAAAGAAAGAGGCCATCAAATCTTTTTGGATTTAAAGCTGCACGATATCCCGCATACGGTGGAAAAAACGATGGCGGTTCTCTCGGATCTTTCGATTGATATGTGCAATTTGCATGCGGCGGGTACGTCGGACATGATGCGCGCGGCGCTGCGCGGGCTGACCCGTGCGGACGGTACGCGCCCGCTTCTGATTGCGGTGACGCAGCTGACCTCCACCGATCAGGCGCGTATGCAGCAAGAACTGCTCATTCAGGGTGAAATGGAGCAGGTGGTGCTGCATTATGCCGAAAATGCAAAAAATGCGGGGCTGGACGGCGTGGTGTGCTCGCCGCTGGAGGCGGATATGGTGCATCGCCGCTGCGGAAAGAGCTTTTTGACGGTTACGCCCGGCATCCGTTTCCCCGAAGGCAGTAAGGACGATCAATCGCGCGTGACCACTCCCGCTCTGGCGCGGGAGCTGGGCAGTGATTTTATTGTGGTGGGCAGACCGATTACGGCGGCGGCCGATCCCGTGGCAGCCTACCGGAGATGTGTGGACGAATTTGTGAAAGGAGTATAAAATGGACACAAAAACACTGATTGCAAGCGATCTTTTGAAAATCAAGGCGGTATTTTTCCGCCCCGAACAGCCCTTTATTTGGGCCAGCGGGATCAAAAGCCCGGTGTACTGCGACAATCGGCTGACCCTCAGCGATCCCGAGGTGCGCGAGCATGTGGAAAATGCCCTTGCCAAAACGGTGACGGCGCGTTTCCCCGAGGCACAGGTGCTGATGGGAACCTCCACGGCGGGCATCGCCCATGCCGCCATTACGGCGCATTTGCTGGGACTTCCGATGGGATATGTCCGTTCGGGCAACAAGGATCACGGACGGCAAAACCGTATTGAGGGAAAGCTGGAAGCGGGTCAAAAAACGGTCATTATCGAAGATTTGATTTCCACGGGCGGCAGTGTGATCGAGGTGGCGCAGGCACTGCGCGAAGCGGGAGCCGAGGTGCTGGGCATTGTGTCGATTTTCACCTACGGCATGCAAAAGGGCTTGGATCGGCTGGCGGCGGAAAAGCTGGTCAATTACAGTCTGACCGATTTTGACTGCATTACAAGCGTTGCGGCAGAGCAAAACTACATTCGGCCGCAAGACGTGCAAAAGCTGCTGGCATTTCGCGATCATCCGAGCGATGAGCGCTGGATCGGAGGGGACAAATGAACAGTCTTATAGATATTTCGCAACTCACGACAAAAGAGTTGGAGGCGCTGATGAATACCGCCGATGATATCATCGCGCATCCTCAAAAATACGCCGATCGGTGCCGCGGCAAAAAGCTGGCTACGCTTTTTTATGAACCGTCCACACGCACACGGCTGAGCTTTGAGGCGGCAATGTATGAACTGGGCGGCAACGTGTTGGGCTTTGCCGGGGCGGACAGCTCCTCCGCCTCCAAGGGCGAGAGTGTGGCGGATACCGCCAAGGTCATCTCCTGTTATGCGGACATCATCGCCATGCGCCATCCCAAGGAGGGGGCGCCGCTGGTGGCGGCGATGAACGCCTCCGTCCCCGTGATCAACGCCGGAGACGGCGGACACGCCCATCCCACGCAGACCCTGGCGGATTTGTTTACCATTTACCGTGAAAAGGGCGGCTTTGAAAATCTGCGGGTCGGTTTTTGCGGCGATTTGAAATTCGGGCGCACCGTTCATTCGCTGCTCTCGGCGCTTTGCCGCTATAAGGGCGTGGAATTTGTGCTGATCTCCCCGACGGAGCTGAAGCTGCCCGGTTACGTGCGCGACGAGCTGGACAAAGCGGGCGCGGCCTATACCGAAACATGCAATTTGGAGGAAAATATCGGCCTGTTGGATATTTTATATATGACCCGCGTACAGCGCGAGCGGTTTTTCAACGAGGAGGATTATCTGCGCCTCAAGGACAGCTATATTCTAACGCCCGAAAAGCTGTCCTCTGCCCGCAAAAATCTTTCGATTTTGCATCCGCTGCCGCGCGTAAACGAGATCAGCGTGGCGGTGGACAGCGATCCCCGCGCCTGCTACTTCCGACAGGTTTTGAACGGAAAATATATGCGCATGGCGCTGATTTTAAAATTATTGGGGCTTTAGCGGCGCATTGCGGGAGAGAAAGGAGATTTTTCTATGAAAATCGATTCCATTAAAAACGGCATCGTGATTGATCACATTACCGCGGGGCAGGGCATGCGGGTGTACCGTCTGCTGGGGTTGGACGCACTGGATTGTTCGGTGGCGCTGATCAAAAATGTGGCCAGTAATAAAATGGGGAAAAAGGATATTATTAAAATCGACTGCGACTTTGATGTGGACACCGATATTTTGGGCTACGTCGATCCGGGGGTCAGCGTGAATATTATTCAAGACGGCCGTATTGTCGAAAAGAAAACGATCGGGCTGCCCGATCGGCTGGTCAATGTGCTGCGCTGCAAAAATCCGCGCTGCATTTCTTCCACCGAGCAGGAACTGCCGCAGATTTTTTGCCTGCGGGAAAAAGTCGGACGGGTGTACCGATGCCTGTACTGTGAGGCACGTGCCAAATAAAGCGCAAAAATGCCGAGAAAGCAAAGCTTTCTCGGCATTTTTGCATTTATGGGAAGAGAAGATTTATGCGATGACGCAGCCGACCTCTTGCGGCGCAAGCGTGATTTTTTGATCGAAAATCTCCAGGGTATGGGCGGCCTCATCCCCGTTCCATAAGGCAAACATGCGTTTTCCGTCGGCCTCGTATTCGGCGTAGTGAACGCCGTCGGGCAGGGACAGATCGGTGTTGCAGACAAATTTTCCGTGATAGAAAAATTCGTGATATTTTTCCCGCAGCGCCGTCAGTTTTTTGATATAGTCGGCGTAGCGCGGCAAGCCTTTGATCCCGATCAGACGTCCTCTGTAGATGGAAACGTCAAAGCGCAGTCCGGTAATAAACGCATGGTTCAGCGCACTTTTCCAAAAACAACAATCGGCGTCGTCATGTACATGGCGGTTGGTCATAATAATTTCGGGGAAGGTGCGGCGGAACATGGCGCTCAGATGCCGCGAGGGGTCGTATTTGCGCACGGCAAAGTAATAGCTGGTGCCGAACTCCGAACCGTGTACGTAATCCACCTCGCCGGAAACCGAGTCGTTGGTGACCTCCGTGCCCAATGCCTGCTCGTCGTTCAGCAGCGCCCGAATACGTTGCAGGTTTTTGCGGCGGTATACCATTTCGTCATCGGGACGATAGCCGTGGCGATGCTCGGGATTAAAGCACAGGAAGCATCTTCCGCCGATTTGATCGAAAAAGACGGAGCTGGGCGCAAAGGACAGCTTTTGCTTGGCGTTTTTCACCATGATGTCGCTCCAAATTTCCGCGGCTTGGCAGGCGTCCACAAAGGTTTTGTAGCCGTAATTGCGCAGCAGCGTTCCGTTGTTTTCAAAATGGTAGCTGTCGCAGTATTCATTGCCGTCAATGTCAATGCGGACCGCCTTCGCGCCGTGTTTTTTATAAAAAGGCGTCTTTTTGTCGATCAAAATACCGTTATTGTACAAAATGACGTTACCGCCCATGGCTTTGATTTCGGCAATGGCGTCCTTTAAGCCCTGCTCGCCGCCCAGTTCTTCGTCCACCTCGTAGTGGGGGTAACCGTTGTCAAAGCGGCCTTTCCACCAGCCGAATACCATCAATGTATCCAGGCCGGATTCCTTTCCGTCGCGGTAAAGCTGCGGCAGATCTTTGAATTTCCAGAAAATTTCGCCGTACTGATGGCGCAAAATTACGCGCTGCCAGCCGGTCATGTTTTGCACCCAGTTGCGCGGCGTTATGGGGTGATAAAAGCTTTGGCGGGCAAATGAGCCGTAAATGTCCGATCCCAAGCGCCAATCGCCCTCGCTCATGGTGACGACCACGGGCGGCTGCGCCAGCGTTTCGCCCGGACGGACAAAGGGATAATGGCAGATGGCGCTGGCCAAATATTCCTGCTCGGCGCCGCGCGGCGCCAGTGCGTTGAGCAGCGAGCAAAGACGGGTGCGCTCGTCATGACGGCCGATATATAAGAACTTCGAGCCGGACTGAATTCCGAACCAGCTCATGGTGGCGGGACGCGGATACGTCAGGCTCGCCTTGATGTCCAGATAATCGGCGCCCTTGTATTCGGTGTGCGCCGATTTAAGCGCCTGCCACGGATTTTCCACGCGTTCCCCCAGGCCGTACGGGCGAATCAGTACGTCATCTTCATGCTTTCCGCACAAATTTGTCAGTTCAATATACGGAAATTCCAGCTCGTCGGCACGCGTCTTTTCGTCATGATTGTCGATGCTGCTTTCAAAGATCATTCGATCCTCGTTTTGCGTAACGCTCAGGGTCAGCGCGATGTCCAATACGCGCCCTTTGTCGGTCACCAATTTTTCGTAGTGAATGACGGTTTTATTGCCCGTTCGGGTGACAAATCCCGTTTGCTCGGAGGACTTTACCTGCATATCCAGATAATATCCGTCGTCCGCCATCAACCGCCAAAAGTCGGCGGTTTCGCGGTGGGCCAGCGGCGTGCCCTCGCAGCGCCAGGTGACGCGATTGCCCGCATCATTGACTGAAAATTGCAATTCGTTTTTCATGTGTTCTACCCCCTTTTTACAAAATTATAAGGGATTTTGCCCCTTTTTGGCAATGCATACACCTTGCAATTATTTGCACAATATGAAACCATTCTCTTGACGATGCGGCGCAAAAGATGTATCATCAAAGCAAAGAGAGGAGGCGCGTTATGATTTACCGAGTTCCGATGCTGTCCCTGCCGGACGCACGAAAGGTCGGGCGAATCCGCTATGCCAACGGATGGTCGGACGAGTATTGCCATAAACGAAATATTTTGATTTTTGTCTGTTCGGGGCGGTTTGTTTATACTTTTTCGCCGACGCGCAAAATCACGCTTTCGGCCGGAACGCACCTGCTGATCCCCGCCGGCACGCATTATACGGCGCAGGCCGATGAGGACTGCGACTATTTCTTCATTCAGTTTGAATCGCAAGAGCCGATTGTCCCCGTCCGGCCGACTCAGGCGGCCGCCGTGCTGAAAAAGCAAACCGAAGCGCAAAAAATCGCGCGCCAAAGCGACTATGACGCGCCGCCCGAGCGCTATCTGTATATCGATGAAACGCAAACGCATCGCCGCAGTCTTGATGCCCTGCGGTATCGTTTGGCGCGCTGCGCGGAGTTTCAGCGCGGCATTTCGCCGTTGGATCGTATGCGCATGACCGATTCGTTTTTCAGGGTGTTGCTTTCCCTGGCCACCGACACGGGCGGTCATTTGGTGGATACCGAGCATTTTTCGCCCGCTTTTATCAAGCTGAGGCGGTTTATTGAGGAAAACTATACCGAAAAGCTGACGCTTCGGGGTCTCAGTCGGCATTTTGTCGTTTCCGAACAGTATATCATGCGGTTGTTTCGCGAGCAGGCGGGTACGACGGTGACACGCTATATCAACGAGGTGCGTTTGCAAAAATCGCTGGATCTTTTGGTATATCATTCGCTTTCGGTCAGCGAGGTGGCCTGGGCGGTGGGATTTTCCGGCTTGTATTATTTTGACCGTCTGTTTAAAAAAACCTACGGCATCACGCCGACGCAGTATCAAAAGAATCATCGTCTGACCGTTGCAACTCATAAAAACAACGCCGAAAACCCGTAATCGGTTTTCGGCGTCGAAGTGGCACCCGTAATAGGAATCGAACCTATATCCAAGTCTTAGGAGGACCTTATTCTATCCATTGAACTATAC
>CAKRPM010000040.1 GCA_934378025.1 uncultured Eubacteriales bacterium
TCACCGAATCTTTTAAAATCAATGGTACGCGGGTAGGCACTGGCGCCCGCAATGATCATTTTCGGTTTACATTCCAGCGCAATACGGCGTACATTTTCATAATCGATTTGTTGTGTCTCGCCATCTACGCCATAGGGGACAATATGAAAATATTTTCCCGATATGTTTACGGGCGAACCGTGGGAAAGATGGCCGCCTTGCGAAAGATCCATGCCCATAACCGTATCGCCCGGCTGCAACAAGGCGAAGAATACGGCAAGATTGGCTGAGGCACCGCTGTGCGGCTGAACATTGGCGTGTTCTGCGCCGAAAAGCCGTTTTGCCCGCTCTCTTGCAATGTTTTCCACGACGTCAACGTATTGGCAACCGCCGTAGTAGCGTTTGCCGGGATAACCTTCTGCGTATTTGTTGGTTAAAATCGAACCCGCAGCATACAATACGGCGGGGGAAACGATATTTTCGGATGCAATCAGTTCAATATTATGTTGTTGGCGCTTAAGCTCGGCATTGCAGGCTTCAAATATTTCCGGATCAAGCGCACGCAGTTTGTCTAAATATTCCATTTTTTCCTCCTGAAAGATGATATTATTTCATATTATAACAAATTCTGCGTCGATTGGCAAATTAAATTTTAAAGAACTTGACAAAACGTTCTTAAAATTTTAGAATAGTAATATATTTTGAATTTTGGAGGCTACAAATGGATATTGAAACCCAAAAATATCTGAAAAAAACTGCCAATACAATTCGTAAAGATATTGTTACGGAAGTATTTAGCGCACAATCCGGTCATCCCGGCGGCTCATTATCGATTGTCGATGTGATTACATACCTTTATTTTAAGGAAATGAATGTCAATCCGTCGGCGCCTAAAGATCCCGCCCGTGACCGGTTTGTTTTGTCAAAAGGACATACGTGCCCCGCACTGTATGCCGCATTGGCTCATAAGGGATTTTTCGATACGAAAGAGCTGACCTCTTTTCGGAAACTCGGTCACTTTTTGCAAGGCCATCCCGATATGAAGCATACGCCCGGTATTGATATGTCCAGCGGCTCGCTCGGCCAAGGCATTTCCGCAGCAGCCGGTATGGCACTGGCCGGAAAAATCGACGGTGCCGGCTATCGTGTTTACTGCGCTTTGGGTGACGGTGAAATCGAAGAGGGACAGGTTTGGGAAGCGGCCATGTTTGCGGCGCACTATAAACTGGACAATCTGTGCTTGATTGTAGACTCTAACGGCTTGCAAATTGACGGACCGGTCAGCGAGGTTATGAATGTGGCCCCGATTGATGAAAAATTCAAAGCATTCGGTTTTCATGTTATTGTTACAGACGGTCATGATTTCGATGCGCTTGAAAAAGCTTTTGATCAGGCCAAGAGCGTAAAAGGAAAGCCCACGGTCATTGTTGCAAAAACTGTGAAGGGCAAGGGTGTATCTTTTATGGAAAATCAGGTCGGATGGCACGGAAAAGCGCCCAATGAAGAAGAATACAAACAGGCAATGGCGGATTTGGCCGCCTTGGATGCATAGGGAGGGAACGTCAATGAGTGAAAAAATGGCAACAAGAGATGCATACGGCAAGGCCCTTGCCGAATTTGCCGAAAAATACGATTTATATGTTTTTGATGCCGACCTTGCCGCTGCGACCAAAACGGGTGTGTTGAAAAAAGCGCATCCCGATCGCTTTTTCGATTGCGGTATTGCCGAGGGAAACATGATGGGGGTTGCTGCCGGTATGGCAGCCGCCGGAAAAACGGTTTTTGCCAGTACTTTTGCCATGTTTGCGGCCGGACGTGCCTTTGAACAGGTCAGAAACGCAATCGGTTATCCGCATTTAAACGTAAAAATCGGCGCAACGCATGCCGGTCTTTCGGTCGGTGAGGACGGTGCCACCCATCAATGCAACGAGGATATCGCTCTGATGCGTACCATCCCCGGCATGGTAATTTTAAACCCGGCGGACGCGATTGAA
The DNA here is from genome assembly GCA_934378025.1 of uncultured Eubacteriales bacterium. GTDB lineage: Bacteria > Bacillota > Clostridia > Oscillospirales > QAKW01 > Firm-08. The sequence goes on from CAKRPM010000040.1 coordinate 1,974, forward strand.
GCGAGAGCTTGCGTGGAGGCGGCCATTCAGCACGACGGCCCGGTTTATCTGCGCTTCGGCCGTATGGCGGTAGATACAATTTTTGATGAAAATTATAAATTTGAAATCGGAAAAGGCGTTGTATTGGCGGACGGAACGGATGTTACGATCGTTGCCACCGGTCTGATGGTAGGCGAAGCGCTGAAAGCAAAAGAGCTGCTTGCCGCCAAAGGGATTTCCGCAGCGGTAATCAATATGCCGACCATTAAGCCGATCGATGCTCAGCTTCTTGATACGTATGCCAAGAAAACCGGCGCAATCGTTACAACGGAAGAACACAGCATTATCGGCGGATTGGGCAGCGCGGTTTGCGAGTCGCTTGCCGAAAGAACGCCGGCCGTTGTTTTGCGCCATGGCGTAAAAGATACGTACGGAAAATCCGGTCCTGCGCTGAAAGTTTTGGAAGCGTTTGGCTTGGATGCGGCACATATTGCACAGTACGCCGAAAAGGCCGTAGCTATGAAATAAATTCAAAAATGCAGACTGCTTGTCAGTCTGCATTTTTCATACAATTACCTCATAAACTTTTTTGAGGTGATGTTATGAAAAGAATTATTTGTATCATAACGGTAGCAGCACTTTTTTTAGGTGTATGTACCGGAATTTGTACGGCGGAAACGGAAGATGTGATTGATCTTGACTGCCCGTCTGCCATATTGATTGAAAGCAGCACGGGAAAAGTTTTGTACGAAAAGGACGCGTTGACAAGACGGCCGATGGCGTCTGTGACCAAAATCATGACCTTGCTTTTGGTGATGGAAGCGATTGACGCCCAAAAGCTTTCTTATGAAACTCAGGTGACATGCTCGGCCTATGCCGCTTCCATGGGCGGTTCGCAGGTTTATTTGGAAGAGGGAGAAAGCATGTCCGTCAGCGATATGCTCAAGGCGATTTGCGTTTCTTCCGGAAATGATGCGGCGGTTGCCATGGCGGAAGCCGTTGCCGGCAGCGACAAGGCTTTTGTTGCTATGATGAATGAACGTGCCGCTGCGCTGAAGATGGAAAATACTCATTTTGTAAATTGCACCGGTCTGGACGCCGAGGATCATTACAGTTGTGCCAAAGATATTGCCGTGATGTCCCGAGAGTTGCTCAAGCATGAAAAAATCAAAGAGTATACCACGATTTGGATGGATACGCTGCGGGATGGAAAATTCGGACTTTCCAATACGAATAAGCTGGTGCGCTTTTATGAAGGATGTACCGGTTTGAAAACCGGTTCAACCTCCAAAGCACTGTATTGTATGTCGGCTTCCGCGCTTCGAAACGATATGGAACTGATCGCTGTGGTTTTGGCATCGCCGACTTCTCCCAAGCGTTTTGAAGATGCGAAAAAGTTGCTCAACTACGGTTTTTCCACATACGAGGTGTTCAAAAAGAAAATTGAATGTCCCACAGAATTGCCGCTTAAAAACGGAAAAGAAAAAAATGTCGGAATTGTTTGTCAGGACGAGGTAAATATGCTGGTGAAAAAGGGGACGGCCAATACCATCAATATTGTGCCGAAGCTCTCGGAAAGCGTTGAAACGCCTGCGACAAAGGGGGACGCGGTCGGACAGATTGATTTGGTGTCGGGCGAGGAGGTTTTGATGTCGTTGCCGGTTTTACTGGCCGAAGACGCACCGCGCGCTACTTTTGTCGATCGTTTTTTACAGATAATCAAGGTTTTTTTAACAGTTTAGACTTGAATGTTTCGTGAAAAAATGTTATGATAAATAAAACAAGGAGGTTTTCAAATGTCTATAAAAGTAAACGAGCAGTATTTGCATTCTTTTATAAGTGAGCATGAACGCGATTATCTGCGTCCTTTTGTCGAGGTTGCACACGATTTGCTGCATGCCAAAAAGGGGCCCGGGAATGACTTTTTGGGGTGGTTGGATCTTCCGCTGAATTATGATAAGGAAGAGTATTCACGAATCAAAGCGGCGGCTGAGGCAATCAAAAAACATTCGGATGTTTTAATCGTTATCGGTATCGGCGGTTCTTATCTCGGTGCGAGAGCGGCAATTGAATTTATCAATTCTCCGTTGTATAACAGCAAAAAGAAAGACACGCCCGATATTTTCTTTGCCGGTAACAGCATTTCTTCAACGTATTTGCAAGAGTTGATCGATATTTGCAGTGATAAGGATTTCAGCGTAAACGTTATTTCAAAATCCGGTACGACGACGGAACCTGCCATTGCTTTTCGTATTTTCAAAGAGTTGTTGGAGAAAAAATACGGTAAGGACGGCGCGAGAGAACGGATTTATGTAACCACCGATAAAGCGCGCGGTACACTCAAACAACTTGCCACTGACGAGCACTATGAAACCTTTGTAGTTCCGGATGATGTCGGCGGAAGATACTCGGTGCTGACAGCTGTTGGCTTGCTGCCGATTGCGGCTGCGGGGATTTCGCTGGATGATGTTATGGCGGGCGCTGCGGCGGCAAGATTGGACTTTTTGACGACGGACAACGAATGCTATAAATATGTAATTGACCGTAACATTTTGTTGCGCAAGGGCAAGGATATCGAAATGCTGGTATCCTATGAACCGCGTGCTACTTATTTTGTGGAGTGGTATAAACAGCTCTTCGGCGAAAGCGAAGGCAAAGATAATAAGGGAATTTTCCCTGCAGGCGCTACATTTTCAACCGATCTTCATTCTTTGGGTCAGTTTATTCAGAGCGGCAGCCGCAATATCTTTGAAACGGTTCTGAAAGCGAAAAACGCCGAGCGGGAAATTACCATCGGCACCGCCGAGGGAAATCTGGACGGTTTGAATTTCCTGAGCGGGAAAACCATGTCCTTTGTAAACGATAATGCCTATCTTGGCACAGTATTGGCGCATACGGACGGCGGTGTACCGAATATTGTTCTTGAATTTGACGCGTATGACGCGTATCATTTCGGCTATTTGGTATACTTCTTTGAAAAAGCATGCGCGGTCAGCGGGTACATTTTAGGGGTAAATCCGTTTGATCAACCGGGCGTTGAGGCTTATAAGAAAAATATGTTTGCTTTGCTGGGCAAACCCGGATACGAAAATGAGACAAGTGCAATTCAAAAACGAATTGCCGGTCTTAATTAAATATTTATAAGGAGGAACTTCCATGGTAAAGGTTATCATCGGAAAAAAAGGTACAGGCAAAACCAAAGCTTTGATTGAGATGGTCAATCGTGAGGCGGGAGAAGCCGCCGGCAATGTCGTTTGCATTGAGTATGGCGACAAATTGAAGCTGGATATTTCATCCAAGGCGCGTCTGATTGATATTAAGAGCTATAACATTTCGGGTATTGCGGCACTGGAAGGCTTTATTCTGGGGCTTTTTGCGGGAAATTATGACATTTCTTCCGTATATGTAGATTCAATTTTAAAGATCGTCGGTGACGATTTAGAGGCGCTGGGCGTTTTCTTGCAGGAAATCGAAAAATTTACCGAAGCTTCCAAAACCTCCGTTACCGTTATGGTATCCGCTGCAGCAGAGGACGCACCTAAGAGCGTTCTGAAATATATGTAATTTTTCCGCTATGCGCAGGGATAAGATCAATTACTATTTGGATATTGCCGAAACGGTTACGGAACGCGGTACGTGTTTGCGGAGAAATTTCGGTGCCATTATAGTAAAAAACGATGAAATTGTATCCACCGGATATAACGGTGCGCCTCGCGGACGGAAAAATTGCAGCGATCTGGGCTTTTGCATGCGTGAAAAACTTAACATTCCGCGGGGAGAACGTTACGAAATTTGTCGTTCGGTACATGCGGAGGCCAATTGCATTATTTCTGCCGCGCGCAGTGATATGTTGGGCGGAGAATTATTTCTTGTCGGAAAGAATGCAATGGACGGCAGTTATGTCGAGCATGCAAATTCTTGTGCAATGTGTAAGCGAACGATTATCAATGCCGGCATTAAAACGGTATACATACGGCAAAATCGGGAAGAGTATACCGTCATTCCCGTACAGCGTTGGATTGAAGATGATGATACGCTGACGGATCAGTTCGGCTATTAAGTTTAAATATTCAAAAAAATACACCCGAAAATCTTTTGTATTTTCGGGTGTATTTTTATAGAAAAACGGAGCTGAAAACCACAGCTCCGTTTTTGTTATTGAATATAGTCGTTTGTGTCGGCGCTTAGACCTTTTTTTGTGAGCTCTTTGTTGAGATATTCCACAATAAAGGTATAAATTACCGAGAAAAGCGGAACGCCGATTAAAAGCCCCCAGAATCCGAAGATTCCGCCGAAAAGCAAAATGGCAAAGATAATCCAAAGTGCACTGATATTGAGTTTTTTGCCTTGAATTTTCGGCCCGTATATATTGCCGTCGATTTGCTGAAGCACAATGTCGAAGATTAAAAAATACAGTGCTTTCAGCGGGCTTTGAATGAAAATAATCAATACGCAGGGAATACAGCCGATCGTACCGCCGAAAAAGGGAATGATACTGAAAATACCGATCATAACCGCCATAAGAACAGGATACGGGAATTTGAAGATAACACATCCCAAATAAATCAATATGGCGTCGATCAGCGAGGTGGTGATGCGTCCGACAATATATCCGCTCATTTTTTCGTTGGTAATATTGCCGACATCGATCAGCTTTTCAGCGTGTTCCTTTTTGACGCAGCCGTAAAGAAGCTTTTTGGTGCGACCGATCAGCGATTCCTTGGAAAGCAACATATACACGGAAATAACAATACCGACAAATGTGTTTACAAGAGCTCCCGTAATGGAAACAGTAACATTGACAACCGATGGGATCAGACTGCTGATGGCGTTGGCGATATATTCAACGGATTTTGTTAAATACTCCGCGATTTTTTCGCTGTTTTGCGCGTAAAGCTCGTTGATTTTCGGGTGTTCTTCAACATACTGATTGAGCTGTGCCATCAAATTTTTGATGTTTTCGGGAATGTTATTGATGAGTGAGGCAATACTGCTGATCAATCCCGGAATGATAAAGTAAAACAGGGAAAATAAAAGTCCGACAAAGATAATATAGGTACATACAAGGGACAGTCCCCGACGCATTTTTGGATTTTTCGGTTTAAAAAACACAAATTTTTCAAGCCATTTCATAATCGGATTGAGCAAATATGCAATGGCAAATCCGATATAAAACGGGGTAAACATCCAAAATGCTTTGCAAACGTATTTCCAAACCGTATCAAATTTGTAGAGAAAGCATGCAAATAAAATCGAGCATGCGATGATCAAAAAAGTGATCAGCGATTTTTTCTTTTCTTCTTTTGTAATAAAAATTTTCATAATTACGCTCCGCTTATATAATTTTCAAAATAGATATCGGGTACCGAAAAGGTCTTTTGATTCAGGTAGGCAAGGGGACTGCCCGGATCGGTCAGTGCAAATTGAATTTTATAGGCATAAAGCGCCTGATACCGAAAGGGAAAACCATGGTTCTGTGCGGCGGTTGCATATTTGTGATCGCCGACCAACGGATGGCCGATGTGTGCAAAATGTGCGCGGATCTGATGCGTTCGCCCGGTATATAAACGGATTTCCAGCAAGGAGCACCGACGGTTTTGCTTTAAAACGGTATAACCGGTTTTAATCGGTTTACTGTCTTGCATGGGCGTATCATAAATGTAAACCCGTTTTTCTTGTGCGTCTTTTTTTAAATAAGCGGTCATGACATCGCTTTTTTTCGGCATGGTGCCGTGTACTAAGGCCAAATAATACTTTTCAATTTGGCGGGTTTTGATGATTTCGGAAAGTGCGCGCCCCGCTTCGGCATTTTTGGCGGCCAGAACAATGCCGCCGGTATTTTTATCGATTCGATTGCACAACGCGGGGGTAAAGCTTGCTTCTTGTTTCGGATCGTATTGACCGCTCTTATATAGGTAATATAAGATGTAGTTAATCAGCGTGTGTGTTTTTTCATGTTCATCTTCGTGAACCAACAAGCCGGGAATTTTGTTGACAATAAGAATATTTTCATCTTCATATAAAATATCCAGCGGTGCCCGCCTGAGATTTAAAAAGGCGGAGCCGTTTGTATCATCAAAAAATTCGTCGTTTATGTAAAGTGAAACAACGTCGCCGACCTGCAGCCGATAGGAAATTTCTTTCTTGCGCCCGTTTACCTTAATGGATTTTTTACGCAAGTGTTTATAAAGCAATGCGCCCGAAAAATTGGTAGTAACTTTATAAACGAACTTATCCAATCGTTGATCGGCGTCGTTTTTTGTAATCGTAAACTCCCTCATAATCTATCCTTTCATTTATTAGTATAATAAATTTTGTTTTATTACGCAATATTTTTTCAGAAAAATTGACAAAGAAAACGATTTTGGATATAATTGAAAAAAACAAGGAGTTGATGTGTTGGTGGAACACATGCATGCAGGTCATCGGGCTCGCTTGAAGGAAAAGTTTTACCGGGTCGGGTTGGATGGCTTTATGGATCATGAAATATTAGAATACTTACTGACGTTTGCCATCCCGCAAAAGGATGTAAATCCTCTGGCGCATCGTCTGATCAATCATTTCGGTTCACTTAAGGGCGTTTTTGACGCAACATCGCACGAGCTAAAGGAATTTGACGGCATCGGCGAACATGCGGCAGCATTAATTACGTTAATACCGCAACTTTCTCGCTGCTATTTTGACAGCGCAAGAAATAAAAAGCTGTTGTCAATGTTGCGTTTGCAGGATCGGGAAGCGTTTTTTATTCCGAAATTTATCGGTATGACCAGCGAATGTGTATTGGCGGCATTTTTAAATAACAATCGTGAAATGATTCATTTTGAAAAGATGTTTCAGGGATCGATTGATGCCGTTAAAATAAATACGCGTACATTTATGGATGTATGTTCCCGCGTTCGTGCTACCGGCATTGTGATTGCACATAATCATTTGTCCAATCCCATTGTATCCTCGCAAGACATTGCCACAACCTCGTCGTTGGTGGAAGCACTCAGACCGCTGAATGTTGAGGTAATTGATCATTTGGTAGTGTGCAACGG
>CAKRPM010000041.1 GCA_934378025.1 uncultured Eubacteriales bacterium
GTGTGACGCAACCGGGTACCAGCACGGCGTCATAGGTCATTTCGCCGACGGTAAATCCGTGCTCGCCCTCGCGATACAGCGACGGCAGCGTAGATTCGCAGATAAAGTCAAAGTCCAAACAATCGCGCAACATCCACTCGGTAATATTGGCAAAATTTGCGTCCAGCTCGGCCTTAATGTCCCCGGATTGGTCATTCGGGCCGAAATGCACCCAGAAGGATTCGATCGGATGAATCACGCCGATTTTAATGTCGGCCTTGCCGCGGGTCATCAAGGTATTTACGCGTGAAAAATGATCTTCAATAAAACTGTATTCGGTATACCAGGCGGATTGATGGCCGATCGAGGCCGGGTAGTCGCGTTTGGCCTCGCCTTTCATAGATACCCAGTATAAATGCGGCACGCGCACGCTGACGCCTAGCGCCGCCTGCCAGTCGCCCTGCAGCTTATGTCCGCGGAAATCAAAGTCCCAGTTGGTTACGCCGTACAGCTCGCTGGTCACGCCTTCTCGGCCGTATTGATGGGCGGCGCCGGCCGCCTGCTTGACCGTGGTAAATTCGTGTCGGTCGCACAGCATGTCAACGCCGGGCAATGTAAAGCTGCGATAGGCGCGCATGGCCTCGCCGATGGCGGCGGTTTGTGATTGCAGGGTGGGCTCTTCCATCATGTGGCCGGTCAGGGCAATGCCGTTTTTGTCGCACCAGGCGCCGATATTGTCGCCAAAAGCGCGTACAAACCGCTCGGTGACATGATCGTGATAACGGTAACGGGTTTTGGAAAGGCCGTCCCGTAAATTCCAAATGACCTCGGGCAATTTATCCAGCAGACTTTCGCCGTAGGCCGCCTGATAGCTCTCCTCCAAATCGACGGTGAAGGGCAAAAACAAGTCCCGATCGGTGTCCTTCGCGCGGTGCAAAAGCAGCTTGCGGGTCACCTGCGGTTCGTCGGTGAAAATGGCGGGAACGCTTTTGCCGAACTTTTCACCGATACATTCTTTATATCGATCGTGCGTGGTATGAATAAAATCGTCAATGGCGCTTTTAGAAAGCGTATCAACATAGGTTTGGTAATTAAACCAAGGGCTTTCCGGCTGCGTTTCCAGATAGCAGAACCATTCGGTATGCTCGGCCTCCTGCCCCTCGTCCAGCCGACGGTAGGTCGACAGATAGCCGTCCTCGTCCAGCCCAACGTCATAACGGCACAAAAGTGTGCCGTTGTTGGCGCGGCAAACACGCCCCGACCAGCTTTTAAGCATTTCCCCTTGAACGCTTTTTTCATAGGGTGTGGTCGTCAGCAGTAAAAATTTCAGGCGGTTTTCCTTTTTTTGCGTGACATAGCCGCCCGCAAATCCGGAGGGCCATTTATCCTCGTCGTACAGCCAGGCCAGCATCTTCTCTTTTTCGGCTTCGTTCGCACAGGCGCGGATGAGCGCCATGTATTCGTCGGACAAATAGCGCGTGGACATACCCACACGGGTGTGCATGTGAAAGCCGCCCATGCCCATTTGCTTCATGTATCCGATTTCTTCTAAAAGCTCATCCTTTTTTAAATCGCAGTTCCATGCCCAAAACGGGGTGCAGCGGTATTCCGCACTTGGATTTTTAAAAAGAGCGGGATCGATTTTTTTGTCGGCATTTTTCGGATATAACATGGTTTTATGCTTCCTCCGTTGTTTCAAGATTTAAAAAATCTTTGCGGTAGTCGACGCCGAAGTACTCGGCCAACTGTTTCATCTCTTCGTCCCGAATGGTATTGATGCGTTTCATCGGGGCGGTCAGCATGTAAATTTGCGCCGCTTTCTCCACGGTTTCGATCAGCCCGAAGGTTTCGTCCATTGTGGTGCCCGCACCGTAAATGCCGTGCATGCCCCAGACGACCAGGCGAAATTCTTTCATCTTTTCGGCCGTTGCTTCCCCGATGCGGTTGGTGCCGCACAGCATCCAGGGCAAAACGCCTACACCGTCGGGAAAGACGACAATACATTCCGTGCACATCTCCCACAGTGTGTGGGTGAATTTCTTTTCCTCCAGTTCGTGGACATAATTCATGGCGAGCGTATGGGTGGGATGACAGTGCATAATTACGCGGTTTTGGGGATTTACGCTCAGCCGTGCCGCATGGCTCATCAGATGGGCGGGCAGCTCGCTGGTGAATTTTCCGCCGTCGGCATAGCCCCACAAAAGCTCGGCGGTTGTGCCGTCCGCGGCAATGCGGATGATGCCTAAGTTGTTTTCGGGATCTTCTTTTACGTTTTTAAAGTATTTTCCCGTGCCGGTAACAATGAAAATTTTGCCGACCAGATCGGGGGCGGAAAAACCGATGGGGATGGTGCGAAGCACCTTTTTCAGATCCAAATACGGCGCTACCTCTTCGGGGGAGAGCATATAGCTGATATTGCCGCCGTTACGCTCGTCCCAGCCCAGACGGTACATGTTGGCGGTGGCGTCGCACATTTCTTTTACAAAGCTTGCCGTTAAAATGTCCTTCATTTATTTTCGCTCCTTTAAAATTTCGGTTTCGTATTCTTTGACCGGGGGATACAAATCCTCGGGTACGCCCTCGCGCCGCAGATACTCGCTCCAAATATCGCCCAGCGGCATGGTTTTCATCTGCTCGGAAAGAATCATCAGCTCGGTAAAGTTGTTTTCCTCCTGCAGCGCTCTCATTTTTGCGGCGGGTTGCAGCAGCGCAAAGAGCAGCGCTTTTTGTACGCTTCGTCCGCCCACTGCCAGGGCGCCGACGCGGTTGATGGACGCGTCAAAATAATCCGTGGCGATAAAGACGCGGCCAAGCGCGCCGTTTCGGACAATTTCTTTGGCGATTTCTTTTGTTTCATCATCAAAGAGCACAACATGATCGCTGTCCCAGCGTACGGGGCGGGTGATGTGCAGGGCAACATGCTCGTGGAACAGCAGCATGGCGGAAATTTTGTCGCTGACCAGTTCGGTCGGATGATAGTGGCCGTTGTCCATCAACGGAACAATGCCCTTTTGCGCGACATAGTTCATGCAAAATTCGGCGCTGCCGACGGTATAGGATTCCAGTCCGATTCCGAATACCTTGGATTCCAGCGTGATGAATACCTTGGTTTTATCGTACGGTACGGACAAAATTTCGTCCAAAGAGAGCTTAAATCGGGCACGCGGTCCCAGGCGGTCGGCGGGAATATCCTTATACCCGTCCGGAATCCAAATGTTCATAACACAGGGAAAACCGGTTTGCTCTGCGAAATACTGCGAGATTTCTACGCATCTTTTGCCGTGCTCCACCCAAAATTTCCGCACGGTTTCATCGGGGGAGGAAAGGGTCAGGTTTTCCTTGACCATGGGATGAGAGAAAAAGGTGGGATTAAAGTCAATGCCGATGCCTCTTTGCTTGGCAAATTCGACATAGCGGGCAAAATATTTGGGTGCAAGCTTGTCACGATCGACCCATTCTCCGTCCTCAAAAATGGCGTAGCTGGCGTGAAGATTGAGCTTTTTCTTCCCGGGAATCAGCGAAAAGGCCTTGTCAAGATCGGCTAAAAGCTGATCGGGCGTGGTGGCTTTTCCGGGGTAATTGCCGGTGGCCTGAATCCCGCCGGAAAGACTCATATCGCTGTCAAACCCGCCCACATCGTCTGCCTGCCAACAATGCAGTGAAACGGGAATATCATGCAGGGTTTCCAGCGCGGCGTCGGTGTCAATGCCGTATTTGGCGTATTGTTCTTTTGCACTTTCATATCGTGTCATGCGGTTACCTCCGTTATGTTAAATGATTTTTTGATCAATTCGCGTGCCGCCGTCAAATCGGCACATTCTTTGTCATACAGCAACTGGGAAATCAAATTGCCCACGGCCGTTGCTTCCACCGGACCGGCGGTGACGGGCAGGCCGGTTATGCGGGCGGTCAGGCGGTTGAGATATTTGTCCTTGCTGCCGCCGCCGACAATATGAAGGGCGCTGACGCTCCGACCGGTAATTTGCTCCAGTTCGGTGACGGCGTTTTTGTAAGAGTGCGCCAGTGAATGATAAACGGCGGACAGTACATCGCCGATCGGCAGCTGCGGCTGCCCCAAAAGCGTGCGCACGGCTCGGATCATATTGTCGGGCGCCGTCAGCTGCGGCGCATTGACATCAAAGCAAAGGGTGCAGTTGCTGTTCATTGCCATGTGCATCATTTCGTCGTAGGAAATCGGCGTTTGGTAGGCTTTGCGGATGTTCTGAAACAGCCACATGCCCATATAATTTTTTAAAAAGCGAAAGCGATATTCTATGCCGCCTTCATTGGAAAAGTTGGCCTTGCGGGCGGTCTCGGTGGTGATCGGCGTTTGAATTTCCGTGCCGATCAGGCTCCAGGTGCCGGAGGAAATGAACATACTGTTCTCCTGCAGCGGCGTGCCCGCGACGGCACCGGCCGTGTCATGACTGGGGGCGAAAACGACCGTACTGTCAAACCCGGCATACGCCCGCATTTCCTCCGTAAAACGCCCGACGGCGGTTGCCGGCGGCAGCGGGGTGGAGAACAGCGAGCGATCCAAGCCCAGCGCCGCCAAAATTTCCTCGTCAAAATCGTGCGAGCGGGCGTTTATCATCCCGGTGGTGGTGCAATTGGTATATTCGTTTTGGATCGTTCCGGTCAGTCGATAGGAAAGATAGGCGGGAATCATTAAAAAGTAGTGCGCCGCGTCCAGCTTTCCGGATTGTTTGTCGCAGTACAGCTGATAGATGGTATTAAAGTTTTGCAGCTGGATGCCTGTTTTTTCATAGAGCTTTTCCTGCCCGATCAGTGCATGAACCGCCTGTACGGCCGGTTCGGTGCGTGCGTCGCGGTAGCAGTGGACGGGGGGAATGACTTGCCGGTGCTGATCAAGCAGTACATAGTCAACGCCCCAAGTATCGATGGCGATTGTGTCGGGTACGGCAAATTCGGCGCATTTTTTAATGCCCTTTTTCACCTGGTTTGTCAACGCTTCGATATCCCAAATCAGATGTTGCCCCACTTTTTCAAATTTGTTTTCAAATCGGTAAACTTCCTGTGTTTGCAGCACACCGTGCTCGATATAGCCCAAAATGTGCCGGCCGCCGGAGGCACCGATGTCGATGGCAAGATGGTATTTCAAAGTCAGCTTTCCTCCCAACTTGTATTCTGATTTTATTATAGCAAAACAGTGAAGAATAGCAATATCCTTATTTTTTTAAAAAGTGTCCTTAAATGCAGTTGCAACCCGATGGCTTTTGTGGTATTCTGTAGGCGGGGAAGGGATAGAATATGGATCAGAAAATTTTGGAAAAGCTGTCGGTCATTACCGAAGAAGAACGGGAAATTTTGGCCGGAAAAAAGGATATTAACCGGGCGCTGTATATGAGCGGGCAGGGCAATGTCATCAACAGCCGCAAGCTGATTGAAAGCGGCAAGCTGATTACACTGCGGACCAATACCCGTTTTGTGCATTTCCCGGAGCATACGCATGACTATGTGGAAGTGGTGTATATGTGTCGGGGCGAAAGCCGCCATTTGGTAAACGGGCGGCCGGTTTTACTGTCGGCGGGCGAGCTGCTGTTTTTAAGTCAAGGCGCGCGCCATGAAGTATTGCCGACCGGTGAAAACGATATTGCGGTAAATCTGATTATTATGCCGCCGTTTTTTGAAAAAACGCTGAGCATGCTGGGCAGTGAGGATACGCCGCTGCGGACGTTTTTAATCGACTGTCTGCAAAACGGCGGGGCGCATACGGGCTATATGCACTTTAATGCGGCGGACTATCTTCCGGTGCGCAATCTGATGGAAAATTTGATTTATCAGCTGCTGTACGGCAAGGGCGCGCGGCGCAGTATTCATCAGATGACGATGGGACTGCTGTTTTTGCAGCTGCTCAATTGTACCGAAAATATTACGTTCGGCGACAATGAAACCAAGATTATGTTGGATGTAATGAGCTATATTGAAGAAAATTATGCTTCGGGAACGCTGCGGGCGCTGGCGGGTAAGCTGCATTGCTCCGAAAATTGGCTGTGCCGCGAAATCATACGGCGCAGCGGGAAAACGTTTACCGAGCTTTTGCAGCAAAAGCGGATGTCCCAGGCGGAATTTTTGCTGCGCAGCACGCGCTTGTGCGTGGCGGAGATCTCCAGCCGTGTGGGATATGAAAACGTCAGCTATTTTCATAAATTGTTTTTTAAGACGCACGGGCTGACCCCGCGGCGCTGGCGTATGGAAGCGTAGGGCGCTTTTTGTCGTTTCGGCTCGCTTTTGCGCCGCGCAAAAACCAAAACCGTCGATCGTATTTTTCTTTTACGGAAAAGCGGCGGTTTTTTTAGAAAAAACATTGCATTTTTTACTTTGTGTGATACAATGGAAGCAACTAAAAACGCCCCGGGCGTATCAAATCTTTTTACGTATATAAAAGGAAATGAAATATGAATATTGTAGTAATCGGATGCGGCAAAATCGGCAGTACGATTTTGGAGAGCCTTTCCGCAGAGGGCCATGATGTGGTGGCGGTGGATAACAATGCCGCCGTAATTGAGGAAATTACCAATACGCAGGATGTTATGGGTGTGTGCGGCAACGGCGCGGACTGTGATGTGCTGGAAGAGGCGGATGTCGCAAAGGCGCAGCTGGTGGTGGCCGCCACCGGGTCGGATGAGGTGAATATGCTGGTTTGCTTTATGGCCAAAAAAATGGGCGCCCAGCAAACCATCGCCCGTATTCGAAACCCTGAGTATAATGAGCACAGTCTTCGGTTTATGAAAAAGCAGTTGGATCTTTCCATGGCGATCAATCCGGAGCTGCAGGCGGCGCACGAACTGTTTAATATGTTGAAAACGCCTTCGGCTGCAAAAATCGAAATTTTTTCGCGCCGCAATTTTGAACTGGTTGAAATCCTTTTGAAGCCGGATTGCCCGCTGGACGGTATGCGTTTGGCGGATCTTCCGAGCAAGTATAAAACCCGTGTGCTGATTTGCGTGGTGCGCCGCGGCGACCGCGTGTTTATTCCCGACGGTAATTTTGTGTTGCAGGCGGGGGATCGCATCGGGCTGACGGCGCTGGCAGCGGAGATCGAGCGCTTCTTTTCGGCCATCGGATTGTTAAAGCGGCGCGCCCGGAGCGTGATGCTTTTGGGCGGCAGCAAAACGGCATATTATCTTGCCAAACGGCTGATTGCTACGGGCACCAACGTAAAAATCATTGAAAAAGACGAGGAAAAATGCCGTTCCCTTTGCGCTTTGTTGCCGCAGGCGGTGATTATTCACGGCGACGGTGCGGCACAGGAGCTTTTAATGGAAGAGGGGCTGGAGCAGCAGGACGCATTTGTGTCGCTGACCGGCATGGATGAGGAAAACATTTTGGTTTCGATTTTTGCTGCGTCTCAAAATGTGCCGAAGGTCATTGCAAAAATCAGCCGCAGCGAGCTGAGTCCCATGGCGCGAAAGCTTGGATTGGACAGCATTGTTTCTCCGCAGCACAGTATTTCCGATTTGCTGGTGCAGTACGCACGCGCGCTTGAAAATTCCATGGGCAGCAAGGTGGAAACCCTGTATAAACTGATGGACGGCAATGCCGAAGCACTGGAATTTACCGTGCGTGAAAATAAAAAACTGACCGGCAGACCGCTGAAAGATTTGACGCTGCGGCCGAACACCCTGATTGCCGGCATTATTCGAGAGCGAAAAACCATTATCCCCGGCGGCGAGGATATGATATTACCGGGGGATCGTGTGGTTGTGATTACGGCGGACAGCCGTCTGCGCGATTTGGCAGACATTATCGGAGGATAACATGAACCGAAGAATGATTCTTTATGTAATCGGCCAAATTGTGCGTCTGGAGGCGGTGCTGCTCGTGCTGCCGCTGGCGGTAAGCCTGATTTACGGTGAGGGCGACGCCCTTTCCTTTGCCGTGACGGCGCTGACGGCGCTGATCATCGGCCAGCTGTTGATTTGGATCGGCAAACCCTCCAATCAGCGGATTTACGCCAAGGAGGGCTTTATTACCGTGGCCTTTGCCTGGATTGCATTGTCGGCCATCGGTGCGCTTCCCTTTGTGATCAGCGGTGAAATTCCGAATTACATTGACGCTTTTTTTGAAACGGTCAGCGGATTTACCACCACCGGCGCTTCTATTTTGCAAAATGTGGAAAGTCTGTCGCACGGTGCGCTTTTCTGGCGCAGCTTTACGCATTGGAGCGGCGGCATGGGTGTTTTGGTGCTGATTATGGCCATCGTTCCGACGGCGGGCGGTCGCTCTATTCACATCATGCGTGCGGAGGTGCCGGGGCCGACGGTAGGCAAGCTGGTGCCGCGTGTGCGCGATACGGCAAAAATCCTATATATGATTTATGTGGCGATGACGGTGCTGGAAATTGTTTTGTTGCTTTGCGGCGGCATGTCCGTGTTTGACAGCATTGTCCATGCGTTCGGTACGGCGGGTACCGGAGGATTCGGCATTAAGGCTGACAGTATTGCGGGATACAATGCGTATTTGCAATGGGTGATCGCGATATTTATGCTGCTGTTCGGCGTCAATTTCAATTTGTATTATCTTTTGTTAATTCGCCGCTTTAAATCCGTGGTGAAAAGCGGGGAGCTTTGGTGCTATCTCGGGATTGTCGGGGCGGCAACGGCGGTCATCACCGTGAATATTTTATCACTGTATCAGAATTTTGCTCAGGCGCTGCGCCTGTCTGCGTTTCAGGTGGCGTCGATCATTACGACCACCGGGTATGCCACGGCGGATTTCAACCAATGGCCGGAATTGTCCAAAATGATTTTGCTGCTGCTGATGTTTGTCGGCGGCTGTGCCGGATCGACGGCGGGCGGTTTGAAGGTCAGCCGAATCATGTTGCTTTTTAAAACCATCCGCAACGAACTGCGCCGCATGCTGCACCCGCGGTCGGTCGGCGTGGTGCGTTTGGAGGGCAAACCGGTCCCCGAGCGAACGCTGGACGGCGTAAAGGTGTACCT
>CAKRPM010000042.1 GCA_934378025.1 uncultured Eubacteriales bacterium
GCTCAATCTGTGTATAGCGGCTGTCCTTTTCGGTGATTCCGGCAGTGTTACGCATACCGAAATAAAAATCCTTTTCGGAATTTTTATAAAACTCAATGTCTGACAATACACCCGCCTGCGTGGCATTAAATCGATCTTCCTCAAGATAGGGCGTCGTACGGCATAATCCGCCGATATCTTCAAAAACATCTGCTTTGGTTTCTTTCAGCGCCTGATAATTCGGTTGGTCAAAAACATAGAAAACCGCAGGGCCCGATGCAATTTGACTGACCAAACGCGCCAGTGTTCCCTCCTGCGTCTGATCCGTTCGCGCCAGTACATCCGAGAAGCAAACGGTAATCACCTGCACCCGTTTTTCCCCATCGCCGTCCAAATCGTCCGCATAAACCTTCAGTTTTTCGGAAAGAGCGTCAATTTCGGTTTCGGAATAAGCGCCGTTGACCATATAGAGCACATACAAATCGATGCTATCCTTCTTTACACAACTGTTCACCGCCACGGCAAGCGCGCATAAAATCAAAAAGCCCGCCAAAACTTTCAGCTTGTGATAGTACCAAAAGTTGACCAGTTTATCTTTAAATGTTTGCGGTGTTTCGGAGGTGTAACGTTCCAAAATATTCCCCTTTCGCTGCAGCCAGCGTCCTTTCTGATAATCTATTTAATTAGTATAACACGACGTCTGTTGATTTTCAAGTGGTTTTAGACCCACTGGTTTACTATGCCGTATATCAAGATTTTATGCCTGTAAAAAACACTTGCTATCCGCCTTAAAATCCTGTACAATTATTATATATTCTTCGGCGAAAAGCTGTAAAATTCCGCTGTCCTTTTATTAACCGCCGAAAATCATGAGGTGAACGTATGAGCTTCCCGAACCATATCCAACATTCAAAAGCGATGTATAACAAGCAGCGTTTTTTTGAAAAGGCACAAGAAAAAATCAATGCTCATCCGGCGGGATTTTATGTACTTTCCAGCGTCAATATTGAAAGTTTTAAATATGTAAACAGCCGTTACGGCAATGAAATCGGAGATCAAATTCTTAATTTTTTGAAAGCGGAAATCGGGAAAAGGATTTCCGTACTTGACGGCATCAGCGGGCAAATTGTCGGCGACGACTTTGTACTGCTTTATCCCGTACAAATGACCGCGTCGAAAGAAATTGAAGATTTGCAGAAGGTTCTTACCGCGCCGCCGTTCTTACCGCAAAAAATCCGCCTGCGAATCGGCAGATATATCATTACAAATCCAAGTCTTTCCATCGAGGCAATGTTCAGCTATGCCAAAATTGCCGCCGACTCCATACGCGGCAACTATGAAAAGTTTGTCGAATACTATGACGAGGATTTAAATCATACAATTTTAAAAAAGCAAACCATGGCTTATGAAATGGAACGCGCACTGGCTACGGGGCAGTTTGAGGCGTGGTTTCAACCGCAATATAACCATGCCACCGGCGCACTGATTGGCGCCGAAGCGCTGGCAAGATGGAATCGAGACGGCATTTACATCTCCCCCGCTGAATTTATTCCGTTTTTTGAACAAAACGGATTTATTTATGAAATGGATAAATCCATATTAAAGCAGTGCTGCATCCTGTTGCGCAAATGGATGGATCATGGGCAAATGCCGTTGCCCTTATCCGTGAATATATCACGCCGCGATCTTCTGCATGAAGATTTTGTTTCCGATGTCACCGAAATTATCCATCGATATAATATTTCACCGGATCTGATTCGATTTGAAATTACGGAATCCGCCTTTATCGACTCTCCCAAGGCCATTATTGATAAAGTAAAACAATTGGGAGACATGGGCTATCTTATCGAAATCGATGACTTCGGCAGCGGATACTCCACGCTTAATATTTTAAAAGATGTTCCCGCCTCCATTTTAAAGCTGGATATGAAATTCTTCGAGAACACGGAAAACAATCAACGGGCGGGAAATATTATCGAAGCGGTGGTACGCATGGCAAAATGGCTGGACATGGCCGTCATTGCCGAAGGCGTGGAAGAAAAGGCGCAGGCCGATTATTTAAAATCCATCGGATGTTACTATATCCAAGGTTATTACTATGCCAAGCCCATGACAGTTTCACAATTGGAGCAACGCCTTGCCGAAAATATGCGCGAGCCGCAGCTTTCCCGATTAAAAACGCTGAAAACGCTGGACAATAATGAATTTTGGAATCCGAAATCCATGGACACATTGATTTTCAACAGCTATGTCGGCGGTGCATGTATTTTTGAGTATTATCGCGGCAATGCCGACTTATTGCGACTGAATGATCAATATATTCAACAACTCAGCGGCATTATCCGACCGGACGCCGAGCTGCATGAATCCAAAATCTCGCGCTTTATGAATCCGTCCAATAAAACAACGCTTTATGAAACGATTGAAAAAGCCATTCAGACCCATCACGACGCCACGTGCGAGGTTAAGCTGAGTCATAAAGGTCAAACCGAATATCTGCGCGTCACCGTCCGTGCCATTGCCAAAACCGATGATCGTGTGTTATGTTATTCCGTCATTGCCAACATTACCGATCAGCGGTTGGCCGAAATCAATGAACGCAACATGGCAAAACAACTGGACACCATTATGAGCAATCTTCACGCAGCCGTAACCGCAACCATCTACCATGACAAAGAGCACTTTAACGTCATTTTCATCAATCGCGGGTTTTACAAATTATACGGATATACCAAAGAGCAGTACGAACAAGAGGTTGCATATATTAACGATCTGATTTTACCGGAGGATCGTGCCAAAGCAATGGAAACCGTCGATCGCGTTATGCGGGAAAAAATTACGATAACGCATGAGCTGCGTTGCCGCAAAAGAGACTCAAGTATAATCTGGATTCAAATGATCAATTCCGTTGTTTCCCTGGACGGAATCGGTGACAACGTACTTTTGGGCATCGCCACGGATATTACGGAGCAAAAAGAAAACCGTCTGCAGCTGGAATTCTTTCATGATTATGCGCATAAGCTTTTAACGCAACCGAATGGCCGAAAAGCCATTGATCAAGCGCTGAAAAAAACGCTTGAATACTTTAAAGCGGAGCGCACCTATATTTTGCAGATTCATCCAAATCAAAAAAGCACCGAGCGAACCTTTGAAATTCATTCAGAGCATGCTCCGGAGCGCACCGCTCCACTGCCCTATTCAACAATTGAAAAATGTCTGGAGTCTTTGCAACATCAAAAATACGCTGTCATTGAAAGTGCCGAAAGTGACAAAGTTTTGCTTGCGCCGATCCGAAAGAGCGAAAAAATCGTCGGCTTGCTCGCTGTCGAGCGGCCGAGGCGTTTTTTAAAACAGGCGGAGCATCTTTCGCTGCTGGGAGATTTTATTTCAGTCGCCCTGGACAAAATTTCTTAAAACCGTAAAAACCGACCTTGTTTTTAACAAGGTCGGTTTTATTATAGAAATGATCTACAGCTCTTTTGACTTTATAATAAATATTTTTTGAATTTTCAGATAGCCCTTCCCGAGATATTTATAAATCATCTTTATTGCTTTAGCCGTTACAAAACTGATCAGCAAAAGCCAAAGCACAATCAAGGGTGCAAACCGCGGCAGATAAATCAATCGCTGACAAAGTATATAACAATAAAAGCTATGCGTCAGCCACATGATTGTAGATTCGTTTCCGATCCAAAGCAGCGGACGTTTGATCACAGCCCCCGCCTGATTATTCAGCAAGACCGCCACGCTCGCCGTAAACAGCGGCGCATATACAAAATCATAATTGTCATTTGTTTTT
Organism: uncultured Eubacteriales bacterium; assembly: GCA_934378025.1. Classification (GTDB taxonomy): domain Bacteria; phylum Bacillota; class Clostridia; order Oscillospirales; family QAKW01; genus Firm-08. Next base: position 3,779 of record CAKRPM010000042.1, read on the forward strand.
CGCCGCATATAAAATACGGCGAAAAGAAGCATAAGCGATACGGCGCACCATAAAATATTGCCGGAGAATTTTCGCTTGATTTTGGAAAGCAGATCATGCTTTGCAAACATACACCCCATTAAAAATCCCGGCAACAGCCGCATCCCCTGTACAAAAAGATCATATACCAAAGAGTTTGAAAGCGAAGCGCCCCACTGGTATTTCGTGAGCTTCGGCAGAACAAAAACAACAAAAGTATTCACCGCGCAAATGGTCACAAATTCCGTAAAAACATTTTGAAACTTTTCAGACAGTCTGTAAATAAGCGGAAATGCAACCAGCAAAACCACAAAAGGGGTGAAAAACCACCACTCCCCGTTATAAGTAATCTTCAGTCCGCTGAAATTCCACAAAAACTGTTCAAAATCAAGGGGAACAGTTTCTGCGCCCGCCAATAAACAGATGGGTATAAAAATCAAAAAAACCTGCCAATAAACAAAATATAATTTTTTGCATTTTTGTGCAATGACTTTGGATATTTTCCGCATAGATTGATCTTTGCAAACCCAAAAAGTACCGTAGCCGCTTAAAAAGACAAACAGCATCACACAGATTTTTCCGAACTGTCCGATCAAGTATTCAATTGTGTTCCCTCCGAAAGAAAACAACGGTATATAAGTGATATCCTCGGCAATTCTTTCCGGAAAGAAAAACAAGTGATGGATAAACATTAACACAATTGCAATGGCCTTTATGACCTTTGTATCATTTCTGGTAAAGGTTACGGCTTCTTTTTCCATGGTGTCACCTCAAAAAAGTCTTGATTGTTTGAATATGCTGACATATAATAATTTAAAGGATTTTGTCAAAAAGGAGAAAAAAAGATGTTATCCGTCATTATTCCCGCTTATAACGAGCAAGAGGCGCTGCCCCTAACAAGTGCCGCCGTCACAAAAATACTGTGCGATGCACACATTGGTTTTGAACTGATTTTTATTGATGACGGCTCGAGCGATGATACCTGGGACAAAATCGCAGAACTTCATGCGCAAAATTCCAAAATAAAAGGCCTGCGATTTTCCAAGAATTTCGGCAAGGACGCGGCAATCTTCGCCGGTCTTGCGCACTGCAAAGGTGATTGTGCCGTAGTAATGGACTGCGATCTTCAACACCCGGCAGAAAAAATCGTCGATATGTACCGTTTGTGGTCCGAGGGATATGAAATTGTAGAAGGCGTTAAAAATACACGCGGCGACGAGGGACGGATGCACCGATTTTCCGCCGGCATATTTTATCACATTATGACAAAAATCATGAAACAAGATATGTCCAATGCTTCCGATTTTAAGCTGCTGGACAGAGCAGTGATTGACACGCTGCTCAAAATGCCCGAACATAAAATGTTTTTTCGAGCGCTTTCCTCCTGGGTCGGTTATAAAAGCACCACAATTTTATATGACGTGCAAGAACGGGTCGGCGGCAAATCGAAATGGTCTACTGCAAGCCTGATCAAATATGCGGTTTCCTCCGCTGCGGACTTCACGGTTCAGCCCATTCAAATGGTTACAAAATGCGGTACTCTCATGCTGATCATTTCCTTTGTGATCGGCATTTGGAGTCTGGTGGATAAAATTCAAGGCCGTTCCATTGAAGGTATGACCACCGTCATTTTTTTGCTGTTGCTGATCGGAAGTATGATTATGATCAGTCTTGGCATTATCGGTTACTACATCGCCAGGATATTTGAGGAAGTGCAGGCACGCCCGCGCTATATTGTCAAAGATTTATTGGATGAATGAGTCCGTTTTCAATCGGTGCAGCGCGTCATATTCGTTTTTGCGCCCGTTTGAAAAATAAAATTTTTGAAAAGAAGCTTTTCTTTCATCAAAAACCTTTTCCCCGGCAAGCGTATATCCCGGATGAAACAAAACTTCAATATTTCTTTTGTGCTTTACTGCCCTGTTGTAATAATGGGGCAGTATTTTTTCTACCCGCTGCAATGTCATATTGCCCGAAAACATGATGCCGAAAAAATCCGCATCGTCAATGCCGAGCTTTTTTAAAATCGGACGGTTGATGAAACCGCATCCCTTTAGCAGCCATTGTTTGATCAAATTCACGGAAAAATATTGAAAGAACAGCGACGGCACGGCCAAAAAAGGCAAAATCGGCTCTGCAGGCATACGAATATAAGATACCGCAAGATGCTCTTCCCCAATAATTTCCGCCAATGTTTTAAAGATCAAGGGAATCATGTGCGTATGCTGATGACTGTCCAAAAAGATCGGGGTTCCCTCCGGGAACAGTGAAAGCGCGCGATGAATTTGCGCTTTCATTTCTTGCTTCACCTGCGCATGCAATGCCTGCCGTTTTCCGAAAAGCGACAACCAAAGCAGCCCGGTAAAAGAATTTTTAAAGTACCCGTTATCGTCTACCAACAGCCCGAGTTTTTCCCGCTCGCTGACGCAAGTTCCCTCAACCAAGTTAATGTGAACCGCCAAGGTCATATCCCTGCATTGCCGCAATCGATTCGGCATATCCTCAAGAAGCGTATTCGGCAACACACTGATTTTATTTAAACAGCCGTTTTCACGGCACTGCAAAATCCGCGCACATGTTTTTTTGGTCATGCCAAAATCATCCGAACAAAAATAAATTTTAGGACTAAACGACATTTTTTACTCCGTTTCTGACCCTTAGCGGCCGAAATTCACAATCACAATATCATTTTTGACCGCTACAGACCCCTCTTCCGGCCAACAAGGCATATCGGATACCGCCTCCGAAGCTTTAAGGCGTTCTGCCTCCTCTCCCGCGATAAAATCGAAGGATAAATCACAGTAGTCCCGCAGTGCCGAGGTCAAAACGCTTTGTCCGACCGATTCGTCATCTTTACGAATTATCAGACCGTTTGTTGTTCCGGTAATTTCAGGCGGAAACGTAACGGAATAGTCCTCGCTGTTTTGCGGTGCGCCCACCACCAAAATCCTCTTTGCGGACGAGGCGCCGGGGGTTGTTTCAATCCGATCGGCAATACGGATCAAAAGGCTGTAGGATTTTTCAAAAGAAATCTGAAGTTTATGATAACTGATGTTGGCAATGCATACAAACTGAAAGACCAATAAAGTGCAGAGCACCGCCACGGACCACAGCGAAAACGCCCTTTGAAAAAATTTATCATACAACAAAATCAGAAAAACATATACGATAAAAAATCCCATCTTCATTAGGGTATGATAATCCAGATTATGAGAAACAAAATAAAGGGCGCAACAACCGAACGGGATCAACAAAATATAGATAATTACCGTCACGGCACTGCTTATTTTACGAATGTTCTTCCTTGCCACCGCGACATATCCGACCGCAAGCAGTGCAAAAACCATACAATTTAAAACAGAATACAGGTTCACGCCCTCGGAAAAATCAATAAAGAAATTTTTAAATGTGTACAACGAGGAACCCATTGCCGAAAGTATATTCACATCTTTCAGCGAAAAGGTTTCGGACACATCTTGATAGCTGAGCATATCAATATGGAAAACGGTGGTAATACCAATCTGTACAACATAATAAAGCGCCCCGGCGCATACGCCGCACAAAAGATATTTGGCGGCTTTTTTCCACGAAGTGCCCACTGTATCCTGTCCGGTATAAAGCGATACAGTCAATCGGCAAAGCAACAGCACAATGGCAACGGTAATATACGCCTGATAAATTCCCATGGAAAGCGCAAGCAAAATAACGGCAATGACTGCACAACGCTTTTCTTTACGCATCAAAAGATATACAGCAACGCAGGAAAGTAAAAACGACAACGCATAGGCGTCCGCCACATAGCAATACGTATAAGTTGAAATCACACACGGAAATGTAACGGTTACCGCACCGAGCAAGGCGGCGGCCAGGCGGCTGTGAATTTCGAAAATTTCACAGAGCAGCACCGAGGCCATGCTGATATAAAAAAGCGCCAGCAATCCGTTCAACCACGGCAATTCATAATCCGTACTGATTTTGGACGCGACGCTTAAAAACCAGCGTCCGAGTCCTGTCATCTGTTGCGGATCATCCCGAAAAACGAGCGAATCCCAGTTCGGCAGCCAGTTCAACATTCTGTAGCCGTGTGCAATCAATCCCAAAAGCACGGACGCACAAAATGAAAATATCCACGTTTTTTTGGTTTTTTCTTTTAGAAAATTACAAAAATCAGCCGGCATATAAAAATTCTCCTTGAACTTCTTGGATAAAAATTACGAAATTTTTTGTATCATTATATCACAGCCGAAATTTGTTTTCAACCGATCCTATTATTAAAAAATGCACAACGAACGCAATTACGATTTGATTTTTTTCTTTCGGCTGCTCAGCCAATTGAGAAAAATATACAGTGCAATAAAAATTACGGTGGTACCGATCAAAATCGCATACATTTCTCTCGGGTGGACCTGCGAGCCGAAAAAGTACAGGTTGCAATCAATACTGTCGCGAATATTCTCAATAACCGTCTGCGGAAATCCGATGCCGCGCATTTCATCCAGCACACCGCGCAGCGCATGATTTCTCAAAAGCGAAGTGCCGTATGTACCGGGCAAAAAAGAAATAAATTTTTGAAGTCCTTGGGAAAAGCTCGAAATCGGCATATAGGCACCGCATATAAAACCATATCCCGCACTGACAATTGTCCCCACGGAGCTGGCCTGCCCTTGCGTCTTTAACGGAAAAATAATAATAGAGGACAGCGCCGTACCGAACAGCACCAGCAATACCACATCGCCTAAAATCCGCATCACATCGCCAAAGCTTAAAAACCAACCGATTTTTGCAAGATAGCCGAAGCATATTCCGGTAGCTGCCAAGCAAATCAAGAGCGATGAGATCAACGTGGAAAAATAATAGCCCAGCGACAATGTGGCCGGACGAATGGGGGCAATGGTCAAATCACATCTTGCCCCGCTGATTTTATCCTGAACCATCAGC
>CAKRPM010000043.1 GCA_934378025.1 uncultured Eubacteriales bacterium
GATCGGTACGGTGCTCTGCATCATTTCCGGCGCCACCTATTTGATCGGCGCAAAGGGTTATATCAATCCGAAAAAATAAGGACTTGCAAATTCTCTTTAAATAACATATAATAGGATAAAAGCGATGACCTTCGAAAAAGTAGGCAATCAACGCTCGGTGCAGAGAGCTGCGGACAAAGGCTGTAATCCGCGGTACGGGCAGAGGGCTGAAACTGCGTCGAAGAAAAGCTGCGGATGCGTCAGTATTCGCCGGGGAAGGCCCGTTATCAATTGACGAGAAAAAATGAGAGTGGAACCGAGCAAAAGAAATTGCGCCTCTTGTCCCCGACGGGACAGGGGCGTTTTTTATTATATTTCCGTTGCAGCCGATGGACCGCCGACGGAATTTCGGGGGAATTTGCCGAATATTTTTCGGCAGAGGGGAGACAGAGCTATGTTTGAAAATTTAAAATATGAGATACAGGTTGTGAAAAACAACGACCCCGCCGCGCGCAGCAGCGCCGAAATCTTTTTTTTGTATAATGGATTTAAGGCGGTGCGGGCGTACCGCAGGGCGCACAAATTGTATTTAAAAGGGCATTTCTTTTTGGCGCGTTGGGTCAGCCAGCGGGCAAAATTTAAAACCGGGGTGGAAATTCACCCTGCCGCCAAAATCGGAAAAGGGCTTTTTATTGATCACGGAACCGGCGTTGTCATCGGAGAAACCACCGAAATCGGTGACAATTGTGTGATTTACCAGGGCGTCACGCTCGGCGGAACGGGCAAACAGACCGGGAAGCGGCATCCGACGTTGGGCAACAATGTCATGGTCGGCGCGGGCGCAAAGGTATTGGGTCCGTTTCGTGTGGGCAATAATGTAAAGATTGCCGCAGGCGCTGTGGTATTGGACGAAATTCCCGATAATGCAACGGCAGTCGGCGTTCCCGCACGTGTGGTGCGGCTGGATGGCGCGCCGGTGCAGCAGGATTTGGATCAAACGCATTTTGCCGATCCGATCAGTCAAGAGTTGTGCCGTCTGAAAGCGGTTACAGAACGTTTGCAAAAACAAGTAGAGGAGTTAAAAGGTCATGAAACTTTATAATACGCTTACCCGTCAAAAGGAAGAGTTTAAGGAAATCAAAGAGGGAGTCGTAACGATTTATTCTTGCGGACCTACCGTTTACAATTTGTTTCATATCGGCAACGCCCGTCCGTTTATCACGTTTGATTTGCTGCGCCGCTATCTGGAGTATCGCGGCAAGAAAGTAAAGTTTGTGCAAAACTTTACGGATATTGACGATAAGATGATCAATAAGGCGAATGCCGAAGGGATCACCGTGCAGGAATTGGGCGACCGCTATATTGCCGAATATTACAAAGACGCCGAGGGTCTCGGCGTACATAAAGCGACGCTGCATCCCCGTGCCACGGAATGTATTGACGATATCATAAAAATGGTGCAAACGCTGGAAGAAAAGGGATACGCCTATGCCGTGGACGGCGATGTGTATTTCCGTACCAAAAAGTTTTCGTCGTACGGAAAGCTCTCCCATCATCCGTTGGATGAATTGGAAAGCGGCGCACGTATCGACGTGGATGACCGCAAGGAAGATCCGATGGATTTTGCACTTTGGAAAGCGCAAAAAGCGGGCGAACCGGGCTGGCCCTCCCCGTGGGGTGTGGGTCGACCGGGCTGGCACATTGAATGTTCTGTCATGGCCGGGAAGTATTTGGGCAAAACCATTGATATTCATTGCGGCGGCGTCGATTTGATTTTTCCGCATCATGAAAACGAGATTGCGCAAAGCGAATGTGCAAACGGCTGCGAATTTGCGCATTATTGGCTGCATAACGGTCATATCAATGTGGATAACCGCAAAATGAGTAAATCATTGGGGAATTTCTTTACGGTGCGGGACGCGGCGGAAAAATACGGCTACGAGACCATTCGGTTTTTCATGCTGTCCTCGCAGTACCGCAGCCCGATCAATTATTCGGCGGATGCGCTCGAGGCGGCCGGCGCCGGGTTGGATCGGCTGTACACCGCAAAAAATAACGTGCTTTTCGAAATTAAAAACGCAGGGCAGACGAAGCTGCGGCCCGATGAGGAGATCGCGCCGTTTTTAAAATATAAAGAGCTGTTTTGCGAAAAAATGGATGATGATTTAAATACGGCGGATGCCATCAGCGTTTTGTTCGATATGGCAAAGGCCATGAATATTCTCGTCGAACAGCCGCACAGTGCCGCCTTTTTGACGCAGGTATTGGAAATTTATGACGAACTGTCCGGTGTGCTCGGACTGTTGCAGAGCCGCAGAGAAGTGAAAATTCCGCCCGAAATTCAGGCATTGGTGGCACAGCGCGCCGAAGCACGCGCGGCCAAGGACTGGGCGAAGGCCGATGAAATTCGTGATCGGCTGACGGAACTCGGCGTCATTGTGGAGGATACCAAGGACGGCGCCAAAGTGTTGATGAAACAATAAAAAACGGCCGACCGTTTTATACGGTCGGCTCAAAAAACCAATAAAAAAGGCGCGCTCCGCAGAGCGCGCCTACCGAAAAGCCATTACATTTCAGGCACATCGGGAAATTCTTCGGCGTATTCGTAATTTGTTTTTTGCAGTTTCAAAATTCCCTTCTTGTTCAAATAATACAAGACGGTAATCACAGCGCCGACGGCCGCAGCCACACCGGCAACAATGGCAATAACGGTTGCACATGAATTCTTTTTCATTTTAAAATCCTCCTTGCAAATAAGAAAAACTTTCTATGCTTATTATAACCGTAAAAAAATAAAAAATCAACCTACATTACGGTTTTTTCATCATCAATTTTTCGGTTTCAGCACGATTTTGTACATCGCCAGAAAATACAGCACCTCGCTGCATAAAACGGTCAGCATGTTCAAAACGGCCGCGCTGCCGATCATCAATCCCAACAGGTCGACGACGATCAGGCGGATCAATCCGATCACAATGCCGCACATAATAAATTTCATGCTTTGCATCATCCAGGTATATTTATCGTCGCCTCGTTGCCGCCAAACCCAAAGCTTGCAGACAACAAAATATGGAAGCGCCCAAAATAAAAACGAAAACGCGCTTTGATATGCTTTAAAAAAGGGAACCAAATTATAAATAAAGGTGGCCAGGACCCACTGCCAAATCTCACCGATCAGCACAACGGTAAGATATCGCATGATTTCCTTTTGATGGGTGGCGATGTAATCTAACAGGCGATCCTCCCGTTGGCGTTGCGTTGTATTTTTCATGAACTGCATCCTTTCTGTTTTCCTATCTTCTATTATAAATGCTTTTTAAGAAAAAGAAAAGGCCTTTTTCTCAAACAACCGGCCGAAAGTTTTTTATAATAGAAAAAGGAAGCCTTTTACAAGGCTTCCCTTTTCCAAAATAGGAGAATGATGAAAAAAAGTGGTGCTTATGCACCGATAACAGTTGCTCAGGCTGTTATCTATTTGTACTATACCAGATAGAAAACGGCTATTTGTTAAGAAATTATGAACAAGGTGTAAACAATGAAAAAAACATGGCTTTTTTTGCCTATTTTTGTCATTTTCAGTCTTTTTTCGTCTTGTGCACCTGCTCAAAACGGCCGATATACCATTGTCGGCCAATTTGATACGGTGATCGAGGTGATTGCGCCTGACGGACAGAAACAGGCGGAGCAATACGGCAAGCAAGCGGAAGCGTTGCTTAAAACCTGGCATAAGCTGTGCGACGCCTACCATGCCTACGACAATGTGACCGGGATTTATGCAATCAATCATGCCGGAGGCGCCTGGGTCGACGTCGAGCGGCCGCTTTTTGATTTGTTGTCCTTTGGGCTTTCCGGTTATGAAAAAACCGACGGCGCGGTAAATCTTGTGGGCGGTGCGGTTACCAAACTGTGGAAAAATGTCAGCGTGCCGCCGGATAAAGAGGCGGTTATGCGGGCGCTGGAGCATATCGCGCCCGAAAACCTGGAGCTGGACGAAAAAAATCTGCGGGTTCGCCTGTCCGACGCCGAGGCGCAACTGGATGTGGGCGCCTTTGCAAAAGGATATGCACTCGAACAGGTGGCGAAGGTTTTGGAGGCGGACGGATTTTCCGGCGTTTTAAACGCCACCTCGTCTGTACGGTGCGTCGGAGATTATACGGCGCATGTAGGGGTCGGCGATCCGATAAAGGGCGGCTATGATCAGGTGGCGGCGCTCTGCCAAACGGCATTGGCGACCAGCGGCACCAATCAGCGATATTTTACATATCAGGGCAAAAACTATCATCATATTATCGATTTTACAACCGGATTTCCTTCGGAAAGCGGCGTGATACAAGCCAGTGTGGTTTGCGATGACGCGGGGCTGGCCGATTTGTACGCAACGGCGGCGGTAATCAACGGAAAAAGCAATGTGCCGGCGCTGTTGTATCTTGAAGACGGGCAAACAAAAACAGTGGAGGGATGGCAAGATGTTACCAAGTAGAGTCTATGCAAAAATCGATTTGGACGCCATTGCGGACAATATCGATCAAATTCAAAAGGTGATCGGCAAAAATGTCGGCATTATGGCGGTTATTAAAGCCAATGCATACGGTCACGGCGCGCCTCAGGTGGCGCGGGCGCTGCAGGATAAGGTGTTCGGTTTTTGCGTGGCCACGGCAGAGGAAGCGTTGGCATTGCGGGACGCCGGCATTGAAAATCCGATTTTGATTTTGGGATACATTTTTCCCGGCGTCAGCGAAGCGCTGATTATGGAAAACATCTCCATGACGGTATTTGACTTTGAAAGCGCGCTCAGCTTATCGGAAATTGCCGTGCGGCTGCATAAAAAAGTCAAGGTGCATATTAAACTGGATACCGGGATGAGCCGAATCGGATTGATGCCGACGTCGGAAAGCGTTGATATCGTGCAAAAAATAGCGGCGTTACCGGGGATTGAAATTGTCGGTCTGTTTTCGCATTTTGCGCGCGCGGACGAGGCCGATAAAACCTCGGCCAAGGAACAGCTTCGAAAATTCATCGAATTTTCCGACGCTTTGGAGGCGGCGGGCGTGATAATCCCGTACCACCACATCTGTAATTCCGCCGGTATTACCGAAATGCCCGACGCACGGTTTAATTTGGTGCGCTGCGGAATTGCAACGTATGGGCTGTATCCCTCCGAAGAGGTGGATAAAACCCTTGTAAAACTGAAACCGGCAATGAGCTTATATGCGAAGGTTACGTATGTAAAGACCGTGCCGGCCGGCACGCCGGTCAGCTACGGCGGTACATTCGTGACCGATCGGCCGACCACGATTGCAACGGTGTCCATCGGCTATGCAGACGGCTATCCCCGTTCGCTGTCCGGCAAAGGATATGTGATCATCCGAGGGCAGAAAGCGCCCGTTTTGGGGCGGGTCTGCATGGATCAGTGCATGGTGGATGTCACCGGTATACCGGACGTGGCACGGGGCGATGTGGTGACGTTGATGGGGCAGGGAATCCCGACGCAAACGGTGGCCGAATTGTCCGAGCGATTGCACTACGAACTGATTTGTGATATCGGCGTACGGGTGCCGCGGGTATATGTCGGCAAGAAATACAAAAACGGTCGCTGATTCTTTTAGCAAAAACTGGCTTTTTTTCAAAAATAGGTGGACAAATTTTGAATTTGTGATATAATAATCTGTGACGGCTTGGCCGTCTGATGAACCTTGTCAACAATTTTATTGTGTAAATATTAAAATGGAGGAACAAACTATGAGCAAAAAGTATGTGTATCTGTTCAGCGAAGGTAACGCAACCATGCGGAATCTGCTGGGCGGAAAAGGTGCGAACCTGGCAGAAATGACCAATTTGGGCTTGCCGGTTCCGCAAGGCTTTACCATCACAACGGAGGCTTGCACAAAATACTATGACGACGGCCGCAAGATCAATGATGAGATCCAGGCGGAAATCATGGAGTACATCGACAAGATGGAAGGCATCACGGGCAAGAAATTCGGCGATAAGGAAAACCCGCTGTTGGTTTCCGTTCGTTCCGGTGCCAGAGCTTCCATGCCCGGTATGATGGACACCATTTTGAACCTCGGTTTGAACGAAGAGGTTGTGGAAGTCATCGCTGCCAAATCTGGCAATGCACGTTGGGCATGGGACTGCTACAGAAGATTTATTCAAATGTATTCCGACGTTGTTATGGAAGTCGGCAAAAAGTATTTTGAAGAGCTCATCGATGAGATGAAAGCCAAAAAAGGCGTTACGCAGGACGTTGAGCTGACCGCAGAAGATCTTAAAGAATTGGCGGGTCAGTTTAAGGCTGAGTACAAGTCCAAAATCGGAAGTGAATTCCCGACCGATCCCAAGGAGCAACTTATGGGTGCGGTCGAGGCGGTTTTCCGTTCTTGGGACAACCCCCGCGCCAACGTATACCGTCGTGATAACGACATTCCTTATTCTTGGGGTACTGCGGTAAACGTACAGATGATGGCATTCGGCAACATGGGCGATACCTCCGGTACCGGCGTTGCCTTTACCAGAGATCCGGCCACCGGTGAAAAGCACCTGATGGGTGAGTTTTTGATGAATGCACAGGGCGAAGACGTTGTAGCCGGCGTCAGAACGCCGCAGCCGATCGCCAAACTGGGCGAGGTTATGCCGGAAGTTTATGAGCAATTCGTAGGCATTTGCAATAAACTGGAAAACCATTACAGAGATATGCAGGATATGGAGTTTACCATTGAGGACAGACATCTGTATATGCTGCAAACCAGAAACGGTAAGAGAACCGCAAAAGCGGCTTTGAAAATCGCATGCGACTTGGTAGACGAGGGCATGATTTCCGAGAAGGAAGCCGTGGCCATGATCGATCCGAGAAACTTGGATACACTGTTGCATCCGCAGTTTGACGCGAAGGCACTGAAGGCTGCGACGCCGATCGGCAAGGGCTTGGGTGCTTCTCCGGGCGCTGCCTGCGGTAAGGTTGTATTTACGGCGGATGACGCTGTTGCCTGGAATGAAAAAGGCGAGAAGGTTGTTCTGGTCAGACTGGAAACCTCTCCGGAAGATATCACCGGTATGAAAGCGGCGCAAGGCATTTTGACCGTTCGCGGCGGTATGACCTCCCATGCGGCGGTTGTAGCGCGCGGTATGGGTACGTGCTGTGTATCCGGTTGCGGCGATATCAAAATGGATGAAGACAATAAGAAATTTGAGCTGGCGGGCAAAACCTTCCATGAGGGTGACTTTATCTCCATTGACGGTTCCACCGGTAATATTTATGACGGTATTATTCCCACGGTTGACGCTGAAATCGCCGGCGAATTCGGCAGAATCATGCAGTTGGCCGATAAATTCAGAAAGCTCAGCGTTCGCACCAATGCCGATACTCCGGCTGATGCGAAAAAGGCCAGAGAGCTGGGTGCCGAGGGCATCGGTTTGTGCCGTACGGAGCACATGTTCTTTGAAGCGGACAGAATTGCGGCGTTCCGTGAAATGATTTGCGCCGATTCCGTGGAGCAACGTGAGGCTGCTTTGGAAAAGATTTTGCCGTATCAACAAGGTGACTTTGAAAAATTGTACGAGGCGTTGGAGGGCTGCCCGGTAACCATTCGTTTCCTGGATCCCCCGCTGCATGAGTTTGTTCCCACCGAGGAGGCCGATATCGAAATTTTGGCCAATGCCCAGAATAAGAGCGTTGATCAGATCAAGGCCTTGATTGCTTCGTTGCATGAGTTCAACCCGATGATGGGTCACCGTGGCTGCCGCTTGACGGTTACCTATCCGGAAATCGCAAAAATGCAGACCAAAGCGGTAATTCGCGCGGCCATCAATGTGAAGAAAAAACATCCGGATTGGAACATCGTTCCGGAAATCATGATTCCGTTGGTAGGCGATGTCAAAGAGTTGAAATTTGTAAAAGCCATCGTGGTGGAAGCTGCGGATGCGGAAATCAAGGCGGCCGGCATTGAACTGAAATATGAAGTCGGTACCATGATCGAGATTCCGAGAGCGGCCATTACTGCGGACGAAATCGCCACTGAGGCGGAATTCTTCTGCTTCGGCACGAACGACTTGACGCAGATGACCTTCGGCTTTAGCCGTGACGACGCCGGCAAATTCTTGGATGCATACTATGACACCAAGATTTATGAAAACGATCCGTTTGCCAAGTTGGATCAAAAGGGCGTCGGCGCTTTGATGAAGACGGCGGTTAAACTCGGCAAGGGCGTTCGCCCGAATATGCACTGCGGTATTTGCGGTGAGCACGGCGGCGATCCCTCTTCGGTAGAGTTCTGCCATCAGATCGGGCTGGATTATGTTTCCTGCTCTCCGTTCCGTGTACCCATCGCTCGTCTTGCCGCTGCGCAGGCTGCCATCAAGGAACAGCGCCAATAAAAAGTTGACGCAAGTTGCGTAGGCAAAACAACTGATATAAATACGGTCACACAGTCCGTTTGGATTGTGTGACCGTTATTTTTTTGCCCATTTTCAGCTAAATACACCGTAAATCAAGCCGTTGGTTTCACTATGAAATCAGCGGCTTTTTTCGTGCCCAAAAATTTTTTTGAAATTTTTTCGTTTAGGGGGTCTATAAATGAGCCTTCTCGCTGGCTACCTATTGAGGGACAAAACGAATTCCCTCGTGAACCTTGAAAACAGAATATACATTCAACAGGTACATTCCTGATCGGGGGCGAAAGCCCCAGCCGGATGAAGGTGCGCCACGAACTTCCTGCCCACAAGGG
>CAKRPM010000044.1 GCA_934378025.1 uncultured Eubacteriales bacterium
CATCATCCACCACCAAAATGTTCACAGTGCGCCCCTCCTTTTTGTCTTTTTTATTATAAAACATGCGCCGCCCGAACGCAAGAATTATGACGAAAACTTAAAAAACCGCACTTTTCCGCCCGATCGGCGGAGGGCTGCTCGCGGCAAAGTTTTTATCTCCGGCAACACTCGTTTTCGTTATACAAAAAAGGACTGTAAAAAAGCCAAGGCTTTTTTACAGTCCTCTTTAAAAAGTAGGCGAATTTTTAAAACAAAACCACCAATTTTACCATCAGCACCACAAATACCAGCGCCACGGGATACGTCGAGGCGTAGGCCGCCGCTACATCGTCGGTCCCCGCCACGGAAATCAATGTTCCCAGAGCCGGCGTTGAAGTCATACCGCCGGTAATAGAACCGAGGTTGTTGAAAATGCTGAGCTTAAAGACGTATCTTGCCAAGATATAGCCGATGATCATCGGGATGGTGGTCATGGCAATACCGACAAGGAAGAATTTCAGTTCGACGTGATTGATAAAGTTCACGCCGCCCGGAACGCCCGCTCCGATCAAAAAGAGCATCAGTCCCAATTCTCTGAACACATTCAGCGTCTGTTTTTCAAAGCGCATGTCAATTCCGCCGATATGGCCGAAATGCCCCACAATCAGGCCGACAATCAATGTACCGCCCGAAGCGCCCAGCGAGAAGTTGATGCCCGGGATTTTAATGCTGCCCAGCACCATGCCCATCGCCACCGTGAACATAAACGCAAAGAAGTTCATCGAATCCAAACGGCGGGTTTTGCGCTTAAAGGGCTTCAGCTCCAGCGTGTTGGCCGCCACAAAACGCTCCCGTTCCTTGGCAATATCCACGCGCAAAATTCTGGGCAAAATTTGCACAAACAGTACCACGCCCAGCACGCCGAACAAATAGGCAATGCCGTACCCGGCCGTGGTGGCCGACTCGCCGGCCGCACCGACCGCTTCTTTCGCCGCGGCCAAGCCCGGCGTACTGGTCAGCGCACCGGTCAAAAGGCCGACGGCCATGGCGGGATCAATACCGAGCGCCTTAATGGCCACCACCATGGTCAAAAAGCCGGCGCCGATGATGCAAACGCCCATCAAAATGTAGGACAGAAACTTTTTATTAAAGCTTCTGAAAAACTTGGGTCCTGCGATCAAGCCGACGGCCGTCACAAACAACGCCGTGCCGATATTGGATATCAGCGAAAACAACGGTTTAATCGTTTCGGTATTATAAAGGACAATGGTTTTGCCGCCGATATCAAAGGAACCGACTTTATTGGCGATGATGCCGTACACCAGCGCCATCAGCAAAACGCCCGCCGTACCGAGGGAAATGCCTTTAATCTCGATGCCGCCGATCAAATAGCCCAGCGCGGCAATGAGAAAGACAAAAAAGAGGGTGGTCAATAGAGAGCCTAAAACTCCGCCTAAATATGTCATTTCTTTTTCCGTCCTACTTTCTGCGAGTGTAGTCCGGCAGCAACTTGGGAGAAACCGCCGTAGGATGAATACCCGCTTTTTCAAGATCCTTTTCAAATGCGTCCACGTGCGAAAGCGTCAATTTACCAAGGGTAATTTCGCCCGCTTGCTTGGCCGCGTTTCTGCCGGCATTGCGACCGAACACAATGATGTCCAGCAAAGAGTTGCCCATCAGACGGTTTCTGCCGTGAATTCCGCCGACCGCCTCACCGGCGACATAGAGATTTTCAATGTCGGTGGTGCCGTGCGCATTGATGGCAAGACCGCCGTTTTGATAGTGCAGCGTCGGATAAACCAGGATCGGTACCTTGCGGATATCAATACCGTATTTTCCGTACATACGCATCATGGCAGGGATTCTCTTTTCGATGGTGCCCTCGCCGTGGATGGCCTCGATCATCGGGGTATCCAGCCAAACGCCCATGCCCTGATCGGTGGTAACGCCGTTATGACGCGCCTTGCACTCCCGAATGATGGAAGCGGCCGCCACATCGCGCGTTTCCAGCGGATGCATAAAGGCTTCACCGTCTTTATTGACGAGCATAGCGCCGATGGAACGAACCTTTTCGGTTACCAGTGCGCCGAAAATCTGCGCCGGATAGGCAACGCCGGTCGGATGGTATTGCAAAGTATCGGCATACAGCAGTTTTGCACCCGCTCTGTAACCGAGAATCAAACCGTCGGCCGTTGCGCCGTAATGGTTGGAGGTCGGGAACCCTTGATAATGCAGTCTTCCGGCACCGCCGGTCGCAATAATCACGGTCTTGGCACGAGCCACCAACAACTCTTCGGTTTCCATATTCATCAGAACCGCACCGGCCACTTGGCCTTTGTCATCCTTGATTAGTTCAATAGCGGAGGTGAAATCCACCACCTCAATACCGCGATTGAGCACTTCATCGCGCAATACGCGCATGATTTCCGCACCGGAGTAGTCGCGTGCGGCGTGCATTCTTTTGCGAGAGGTACCGCCGCCGTGCGTGGTAACCATGGTACCGTCGGCCGTTTTATCAAACATAACGCCCAAATCGCTCAGCCATTTGATGGCGTCCGGCGCTTCGGTAACCAGTTTATACAGCAGCTCGGGTTTATTGGCAAAGTGGCCGCCGCCCAGTGCATCCAAATAGTGGATGGCGGGCGAATCGTTTTCTTTATCCGCCGCCTGGATACCGCCCTCGGCCATCATGGTATTGGCGTCGCCCATGCGCAGTTTGGTCACAACCGTAACTTTTGCACCGCCGTTATTGGCCTCGATCGCGGCGCTGGCACCGGCACCGCCGCCGCCGATGATCAGCACGTCGGTATCGTAATCCGGGTTTTCCAGATCGATTTTTATATCTTTAATGCGGCTGTCCGCCTGCAGCAAAGCAGCAAGCTCCAGCGGCACTTTTTCGCCCTTGTTCGGGCCGACTTTCAGCTCGGTAAACTGATCTTTAATATAATCCGGATGATAGGCGGCCAAGAGCTTTTCCTTTTCGTCCGCCGTCATACGTTTCAGTTCCTTGCCGATGCGGGAAGCACGGGTGGCCTCCACTTTTTTAATGGATTCCAGCATTTCGGGTGTATACATATCAGTGCCTCCTTATTTCTCAATTTCACGATGGTTGTAGAGTTCTTTAAGTTCCTCTATCGGTTTACCCATCAAGTTTTGCATCAATTCCTCAAACGTGCCGTTTTTGATTTCTTTAACACGGTTTTCAAGATGTTCGCAGCCCGGAGCGATATACTTGCCGTTCAACCGTCTGGCCAGCAGCGCCACCTGGGGATGAGAAATCCCGGCGGGACATCTGGAGGAGCATACGCCGCACATTACACAGTCAAAGCTCTCCTCGGCACAGGCTTTGAAATCGCCGCGCTGTGCATAGGCAATGTACTGCATAACGTTCAGCTCCTGCGTACAAGCCTTGGTACATGCATTGCAGCCGATACATTTATAAATTTCGGGATACAGCTGCATCATGATCTGCTGCTCGGCAGAAACCTTTTCGATATCGTACACCTTCTTCTCCAGCGGGAAGAAAGGCAGGGTGGCGATATACATGTTCTCCTCCACCTGCGTCTGGCAGGCGAGGCAAGCATGCAGCTCGTTTTCCCCTTTAATGCGATAGATGGTCGCGCAGGCACCGCAAAAACCGTTTCGGCAGCCGCAGCCGCGAACCAGTTTATACCCTGCGTATTCCATAGCGGTCATAATGGTCAAGCTGGAGGGCACCTGGTATTTTTTGCCCATAATGAATACGTTTACCATATCTTTCATAAGTGGGTCCGTCCTTTCTAATATTCGTCGGGGAGCGCGTCCAGTTCGTCGCAACGGAATACCGGACCGTCCTTGCACACATATTTGTCGCCGATGTTGCATCTGCCGCATTTGCCGACGCCGCATTTCATTCTCAGCTCCATGGTGGTATACACCTGGGTTTTGTCGAAGCCGATTTCCTGCAAGCCGGCCAGCGTAAATTTAATCATAATCGGAGGACCGCAGATGATGGCGGTTTTATGAACATCAAAGCCCAGTTCCTTGACATAGTTCGGAACAAAACCGACATGACCGTCCCAACCCTCTTGCTCGCGGTCGATCGTCAAATGAACATGGATGCCGCTGTCCTTGCACCACTCGTCGATAATCTCCTGATAGTCCACCAGATCGTCCTTACTGCGCGAACCGTATACGATATCGATTTCACCGTATTGATCGCGGTAATGACGGCAGTAGTTAATTACAGAGCGCAGCGGCGCCAAGCCGATACCGCCGGCGATAAAGAGCAAATCCTTGCCCTTAAAGACCGTATCCACCGGGAAAGGCTTTCCGTACGGTCCGCGCACGGTAATCTGTTGGCCGACCTCCATTTGATGCAGCCACTGTGTTACGCAGCCGCACTTTTTAATGCTGAATTCCATATATTCCGTATTGGTCGGTGAGGAGGTGATGGAAAACATGGCCTCCCCCACGCCCGGGATGGACAGCATGGCGCATTGACCGGGCATGTGCTCGAAGCACTTGCCGCCGTCCAGCGCATTGACTCGGAAGGTTTTAACATCGGGGGTGTCGATACGAATATCGGTTACCACGCCGATTACGGGGATCAAGGTATCATTTGTCACTTTCGTTCCCTCCCAACGCTTTGATTACTTTTACAATATTCAATGATTCAGGGCATTTTGCCACGCAGCGGCCGCAACCGACGCAGGAGAACATTCCCTCATTATTGGCGGGGAAATACACCAGCTTGTGCATAAAGCGCTGACGGAAGCGTTGCATTTGCGTGGTTCTGGGGTTGCCGTGCGCCATTTTCGTAAAATCGGAAAACATGCAGGAATCCCAGCAACGATAACGGCTGACGCCGTGCCCGGTATCAAAATCACGAATGTCATAGCACTGACAGGTCGGACACACAAACGTGCAGGTGCCGCATCCCAGACACGCCGTGGACAGCTCTTCCCACTTGGGGGAGTTGAACATTTTGTCCAAAGCGTCTCCGCCGAAAGCGGAAATGTCCAAACCGTGCAACGGCAGCTTTTTCATAATCTCTTTGGTGGCCTGCTGTTGCGCCTGAACCGCCTGATCATCGGCCTCGGACAATACACCGCCCAATGCCGCCGTCAGTTTTTCACCTTTTTCGGTATTGGCGCGCCAGTACAAACCGTCCTCGGTCAACCAGGTGCTCACATCGCCGGCCGGATCGGCGGCATCAATTCCGAACGTTTCACAAAAGCAGTTTTCATCCGGACGGCTGCATGCCAGCGTCACCACCGTACCGTTTTCGCGGCGGCTTTGATAATACGTATCCACGGGATCGGCCAAAAATACGCGATCCAGCACTTCAAAGCTGCGCGCGTCGCAGGCGCGGACGCCAAAGGCGACAAACGGCTCGCTCTCGCGGCGGATATCGGTGATCTCAATACTTTTGCCTTCCATTTTAAAGCGCATCAAATCCTCGGTTTGCATAAAGAAGAAATCCTTGGCGCTTTTTACGGTTTTCAGCGTTGCCAAATCCACCTCGGCGGAATCCGTCCATTTTCCGAAGGCGGTGTGCCCGTTTTGTTTGACAGGCAGATATAAGCTTTGCTTTTCGGCGATGGCGGAAAACAAAGCGGTTAAATCTTTTGCAAGTTTCATTTGTTTTCCTCCTTTATAATGCTCGGCTCTACGTCATCCTGCATAAAGCTGACCAGCGGCGGTTTGGTTTCCAGATCCTCGCCGGCCTGATATTCGCCGTAGAAAGTATCGATATCTTTAATGAATTTACGATTGAGCAAGTGCAGCGGAATATGCTGCGGGCAAACGCGCGAGCACTCGCCGCAGTCCGTGCAACGGCCGGCCACGTGGAACGCGCGGATGATGTGAAACATCTTTTCCTCAAAGGAGTTGGCGTTGGACTTAGCGGCCACGCCCGAATTATCATTGTCAAATACACATTTTTCACATGTGCAAGCGGGACATACATTGCGGCAGGCATTGCAGCGAATACAACGGGACAGCTCGCCCTGCCAAAACGCAAAGCGCTCGTCCGGGGTCATCGCCTCCAGCTTTTCCACCATGTCAAATCGTGCCGGTGTGTTCAGCTCGCCCTCTTGACCGATCAACTCATCGTATACCATGTGCTTTTTGCCCTTGCAATCCACACATTTATCCAACAGCACCTCGCTCTTGGGGCAGGTTTGGGCACCGTATACGGTTTCCACCAAAACGTTCTCCCCCTCGACCTTCACATCGGTAATACCGGTAATGCCGCGGGCACGGATCTTTTCAATATCGATTTTTCCGTCGCAGGGAACGCCCAGTACAAAGATGTTGTCGCGATGAACGCGGTGTTCTTTTTGAAGCTGATTGAAAGAATACGTATCGCACGGTTTCAGGCATACCAGCACCTTGCCGTCCTTATCGCTTTCTTTGACCATATATTTGGAAAGATTGGCGCCGCTGAAATCGTCGTAAACAAATTTATCCAGCGACTGCTCGTCGGCAAAAAGCGCGGGGCTTTGATCATAAGCGCTCTCCCCCACGATCCAGCCCATGGCACGATCGATTTTCTTTTCCGAGAAAAGGCGGCGGATGGTATCTCTTACTTCTTGCATCTCAAATCCTCCAATCTCTTATTCTCGCCAAGCGCCTCAATGGTCTTGGCAAAATCGTTCATTGTTTCGGCAAACTTGGCGCCCTCTGCCGCGCTGACCCATTCCACACGGGTACGGTCGCGCTCGATGCCCAGATAATCCAGCATGCTGAACAGCAGCGTCATTCTGCGGCGGGCATAATAGTTGCCGGTGGTGTAGTGGCAGTCGCCGGGATGGCAGCCGCACAGGATTACGCCGTCCGCCCCGCGCTGAAAAGCCTTTAAAATAAACATGGGGTTTACACGGCAGGAGCAGGGAACGCGAATGATCTTAACATTATCGGGATAATTCAGGCGGTTGGTACCGGCCAAATCCGCGCCGGCATAACTGCACCAGTTGCAGCAAAAGGCAACGATTAACGGTTTTTTCTCTACTTGCATATTGCTTCCACCTCCGCCATGATTTGTTTATTGGAAAATCCTTTCAAATCCATTGCACCGGACGGGCAGGCCACCGTGCATGCGCCGCAGCCCTGGCATACCGCCGCATTGACGGAAGCCACCCGACGGATTTTCGTGGTGCGGTCGGGCATTCTGAATTCCTTATCTTCATAGGAAATTGCGCCGTAGGGGCAAACCTTTTCGCAAGCGGAGCAGCCGTTGCACATATTTTCATCGCTGTGTGCCACGCAGGGGTTGCACGTCAGCTTATCCTTGCACAACAAACCGATAACTTTACTGGCCGCAGCACTCGCCTGCGCGACGGTTTCGGGAATGTCCTTGGGGCCTTGGCACATACCGCTGAGGAATACGCCGGCCGTCGGGCTTTCCACCGGGCGCAGTTTGGGGTGCGCCTCTGTAAAGAAATCGTTGGTATCCATGCTCGCCGTCAGCATCGTGGCCAGCGGACGGGCGGATTTATCCGGTTCGATGGCCGCGGCCAAAACCACCAGATCCGCGTCAATATGCAGCTGCTCGTTGGCGATCAGGTCGCTTGCCTGAACCTCCAGCGTTCCGTCTGCGCGCGGCGCCACCTTGCCGACCATACCTTTAATGTAATGAACGCCGTATTGCTCAACGGCACGGCGGTAGAACTCGTCAAAGTTCTTGCCCGGCGTCCGAACGTCTATGTAAAATACGTAAACATCGGTATCCGGATATTTCTCGCGGGTCAGCATCGCATGCTTGGCGGTATACATACAGCACACCTTGGAGCAGTACGGTTTGCCGCAGCCGTCCGTGCTGCGCGAACCCACGCACTGTACAAAAACGATGGTATGCGGATGCTTGCCGTCCGAGGGACGCAGCAGCTTGCCGCCGGTGGGACCCGCCGCATTGGTCAAACGCTCGAACTCCAGCGAGGTGATAACGTCCTTGCTTTGACTGTAGGCATACTCGTCGTATTTTCCGAGATCGATAATATTAAACCCGGTCGCCGCGACAATCGCGCCGTACTGTTGTTCAACAATCTCGTCTTTTTGCTGATAATCAATGGCGCCCGCCGTGCACACCTTAGCGCACAAACCGCACTTGCCTTTTTTCAGCATGTTGCAGTAGTCGGCGTCGATGGTGGCCACCTTCGGAACCGCCTGAGCGAACGGAATGTAAATCGCTCTCCGATTGTCCATGCCCATATTAAATTCGTTGGGCACTTTTTTCATCGGGCATTTTTCGGTACATGCGCCGCAGCCGGTGCACTTTGTTTCATCCACATAGCGTGCTTTCTTGCGAATTTTCACGCGGAAATTACCGACAAAGCCGCCCACCTCTTCGACCTCACTGTACGAATAGATGTGGATTTTTTCGTTTTGTGCGCAATCCACCATCTTCGGCGTCAGGATACAGGCGGAGCAGTCCAACGTCGGAAACGTTTTATCAATCTGCGACATTTTGCCGCCGATGGTCGGTTTCTTCTCAACAATGTCCACTTCAAAGCCCGCGTCGGCAATATCCAGCGCGGTTTGCATACCCGCAATACCGCCGCCGATGACCAGCGCGCGTTTCACCACCGGGCTTTCGCCGGCCGTCAACGGTGCGTTCAAATGCACCTTGGCAATGGCGCTTCGTCCCAAAATGATGGCCTTTTCCGTGGCCGTGGGCATATCCTTATGAATCCAGGAGCATTGCTCACGGATGTTGGCAATTTCTACCATGTAGGGGTT
>CAKRPM010000045.1 GCA_934378025.1 uncultured Eubacteriales bacterium
CGTTTGTATTCGTGCAGCTGTTTGGCCTGAACGTCAAAGAGAGAGTCGGGCGAAACATTTACGCCGTTGGCCATGCTGATATATTCCGCCAGGCGTTTTTTGTTTTGATATTTGATTTCTTCCAATTTGCGGTATACGCCGGTATCATCCTGATATTTCAGCAGCTTTTCCAGCTCGATGGCGTTATCCACAAACCCGTCGCCGATCAGCTCGCTGATCATATTGCTTAAAAGCGGGTTGCTTTGGCACAACCAACGGCGGTGAACAATACCGTTGGTCACATTGGTCAGCTTGCCGGGGAAAATATCGTTGTAGTCCGCAAATAAATCGTCCTTTAAAATTTGCGAGTGCAGTGCCGAAACGCCGTTTACACTGTAACAGCAAGCAACGCAAAGATTGGCCATGTGCACCATCCCGTTGCCGAGGACGGCGATTTTGTCGATGACTGCGCGCTTTTCGGGATGATTGCGGAATACCGATTCGCAAAAACGACGGTTAATTTCCTCAACAATGGAATAAATACGCGGCAGGCGTGTTTTGAACAGGTCGATGCTCCATACCTCCAGCGCCTCGCTCATTACCGTATGGTTGGTGTAGGCCAGTGTGCGCGTGGTGATATCCCAGGCTTTGTCCCATTGATACTCAAAATCATCCATTAAAATACGCATCAGCTCCGGTACGCACAATGAGGGATGCGTGTCGTTGATATGAATGGCCACTTTGTCGGGAAGGTTATCCAGCGTTTTATAACGTGCAAAGTGGTTTTGTACAATATTTTTCATAGAGGCGCAGACAAAGAAATATTGCTGGCGCAGGCGGAGATTTTTCCCCTCGATATGGTCGTCGGCCGGGTAGAGAACCTTGGAGATGGCCTCGGCCTTTGCAGCGTTTTCGACGCTTTTTAAATAGTCGCCGCGGGAGAACGATCCCATGTCAAATTCCTTGCTGCTTTTCGCCCCCCAAAGGCGTAAAACATTGACCGTATCGGTGTTGTGCCCGGAAATCAGCATATCATAGGGGATGGCGCGCACCTTGTCATAGTTCTTATGAATGGTTTTCAGGCCGTTTTCTCCCCAGATTTCTTCAATCTCACCGTCAAAGAATACTTCCTGCGCCTCATCGGGACGGGGAATTAACCAAGCACCGCCCATTTCCAGCCAGTTATCGGGAAATTCCATTTGCCATCCGTCCAAAATGACTTGTTTAAAGATGCCGAATTCGTAACGAATGGAAAATCCTGTTGCGGGATAATCCAGCGCCGTCAGCGAATCCAAATAGCAGGCGGCCAACCGTCCCAGACCGCCGTTGCCCAAGCCGGCGTCCGGCTCCATGCAGTACAGCTTATCAAGATCGGTGCCGTTTTCCGCCAAAATTTTGCGTGCCTCGTCCTCCAGCCCTAAGTTGTACAAATTGTTTTTCAAACTTCTGCCCAGTAAAAATTCCATGGACATATAATAAACCTGTTTTGCCTGTTGCTTTTCTGCGGCGGCAACGGTTTTGGCGCGGCCGGTTTGCAAAATGTCGCGCACAACGTCAATCATGGCTTCATAGGTTTGCCGAATGTTGGCGTCTTTGGCGTCAACGGAAAACTTTTTCTGCACTGCCTCTTCAAACAGGCTCTTCATTTCTTGCTTTTTAATAATCATGGTTCTCTCCATTCTGCCGCTGAAGGATCCACACAATCAGAAACCAAAACCTCCGTCAGCGACGCCCGGAGAATTACCCGTCCGTTTTATGGAATAAAACATCGTTTCTATATTGTGATTGCTATAAGGTTTTTCGGTGATTTAAAGATTATTGTAGAGATCAATATATTTTTGCGCGCTCTTCTCCCAGGAATAATCGCCCAGCATCGCATTAGCTTTCGCTTTTGCGTAATTTTTCGGATCGTAGTATAGGGCAATGGCGCGGCGCACCGCGTCCATCATATCACCGCTGTTATAGGATTGAAAGGTAATGCCGCGTCCCGTGCCGGCAGTCGGGTCATAGGGAATGACCGTATCGCGCAAACCGCCGACGGCATGCACGATCGGCAGCGTTCCGTAGCGCATGGCAATCATTTGCGCCAGGCCGCACGGCTCGAATTTTGAGGGCATCAAAAACAAATCCGCCCCCGCGTACATCCGCTGTGCCAGCGCCGCGTCAAATCCGATGACGGCGCGTACCCGATCGGGATATTGCGCCTGCATGGCGCGGAAGAAATCTTCGTATTCGTAGTCGCCGGTGCCCAGCAAAATAAATTGCGCGCCGCAGGCGATGATGTTATGAAACTCCTGCCGTACCAAATCCAGCCCTTTTTGCAAGGTCAGGCGTCCGACCATGGCAATCAGCGGCAGCTTCTCCTCCGGCAGTCCCATTTCTTTTTGCAGCGCCCGTTTGTTACGGAATTTTTGCGAACGAGTTTCAAATTTGTAGTGGTAGGGGATCATCAGGTCGGTGGCGGGATCGAACTTTTCGGTGTCGATTCCGTTGGTGATGCCGTGCAGTTTAAAACGCCGTGCCTCCAAAATGTGATGCAAGCCGTAGGAATAGTAGGGGTTTAAAATCTCCCCGGCATAGCTTTCCGAAACGGTGGTGACCGCCGCGGCACATTCGATGGCGCCTTTCATCAGATTTAAGCAATCGCCGTAAAAGAGCAGCGGTTTTTTATCCTCGCTCATGCCGAACACATTGCCCAAAATATAGGGATCGAATTTTCCTTGAAATTCGATATTGTGAATGGTAAATACCGTTTGCATCGTGCCGTAGCCGCCGCGCGCCCGAAATTCATGATCCAACAGTACCGGGATCAGCGCGGTGTGCCAGTCGTTGCAGTGCAGAACGTCCGGCCAAAAATCGATGACGGGCAAAACCTCCAGTACCGCGCGGCAGAAAAAGGCAAAGCGCTCGGCGTCGTCGTTTTCTCCGTAGACGCCGTAACGTTTAAAATAATATTCGTTGTCGATGAGATAGTAGGTGACGCCGTCCGCCTCGCAGCGGAAAACACCGCAGTATTGTTCCCGCCAGGCGTTGTGAATATAAAAATTCGTAATATATTCCATTTTGGAACGCCAAGATTCGGAAATCTGGCCGTACAACGGCAAAATCACGCGGCAATCCACGCCCTTTTTGCAAAGTGCACGCGGCAGGGCCGCTGCAACATCACCCAGCCCTCCGACCTTTACAAACGGTGCGGCCTCTCCCGCAACAAAGAGTACTTTCTTCATATTTTGCTCCCTTTTGATAATACGTAGGGATAACCGGCGGAACCGATCAGCTCCACGCCGTCCCCGATCGTAACATTTTTATCACAGATGACGTGCTTGAGTTTGACATTTTTGCCGATATGCGTTCCCTGCATAATGACGCAGTCTTTAATTTCAGCGCCCTCTTCGACGGTGACATTTCGGAAAATGATGCTGTTTTCAATGGCACCGTTGATTTCGCATCCGTCTGCAAGCAGCGTGTTGGAAACACGCGCATGATAAGCGTACAGGGTGGGAACGGTATCTTTGATACGCGTTAAAACCGGGCTGTCCTCGGGGAACAGATCGGCCTGCACCTCGGGCTGCAGAATGTCCATATTGCAGCGGTAGTAATCGGTAACGGAGCTGACAATGGCCGCATACCCTTCGTGCAAATGCCCGCAAATGCGCAGCTTGCCCATATAGCGCACAATTAAATCGCGCGTCAGATCATGCCAGTTAAACAAATTCGCTTTATCCAAAAAGGCCAGCAAAAAGTCCTTGCGCATTACATAACAATTCAGTGCCACATCCGCTTCATTTGCATCGCGGCAGTAACGCACGTCACAGAGATTATTTTGCTCGTCAAAGGCGACAATCATACTCTTATCGCTCGGTTTTTTCATAATCGAGTGAACGATGGTGATGTCTGCACCGCAGCGAACATGCTGCTTGAGCACGTCGTTAAAATTGATATTGGCCACCATATTGCCCTGCCCCATAATGACATACTCGCCCGGGGTCGATTCGATATAGCTTACAATACTGCGCAGTGCGTCCAGCTTTCCGCTCATCATTTCGGGGACGGCCACATTGCCGTGAGAGTACGGCGTCAGCATGGTGATACCGCCGTTTTTCCGTCCGAGATCCCAGTCCTTCCCGCTGCCGATGTGATCCAGCAGAGAACCGTAATTCTGCTTGGTCAACAGTCCGACGGCATGAATCCCCGCGCCGACCATGCCGGAAAGCAAAAAGTCGATGGCGCGGTAACGGCAGGCAATGGGCAGCGACGCACAGGAACGGTTTTGCACCAGCTCGTGACGATCATTGCTGGAATAGCTGTCTGAAAAAATAATTCCGATGGCGTTCATTTTGCGGCCTCCTCTTTTTGGATCATTTCGCACGGGCGGACGATTTGTCCCGCTTTTACCACGGCGCCCTGCCCGACAACGGCGATGCCCCAATTTTCGGGGTCTTTAAAGTTCTCAGGATCGTCGCCGATTACGGCGCCGTCTTCAATCACGGCGTCGTCGGCAATAATGGCATAGCGTATATCGCAGTTTTTCCCGATTTTTACATTATGCATAATTACCGATGAGGAGGCGCGGCTGCCTTCTCCCAAAGTTACGCCGCTGAACAGCACGCTGTACCATAATTTTCCGTGCACCTTGCATCCTTCGGAAATCATGCTCTCCACAATATCGGTTTTTTCTCCGATGAACTGCGGCGGCAGCGCCTTATGACGGGCGTAGATTTTCCAGTGCGGGTCGGACAGATTCAGCGGAATTTTCGGGTTCAGAAGATCCATATTGGCTTCCCAAAAACTGTCGATGGTGCCCACGTCTTTCCAGTATCCGTCGAACGGCCAAACCATCATTTTTTCACCCGCGTCCAGCATGGCGGGCAAAATGTTTTTGCCGAAATCGTTTTCGCTTTTCGGATCAGCCTCGTCCGCTTCCAAATATTTTTTCAATTTTTTCCATGTGAAAATGTAAATTCCCATGGAGGCGTTGGTGGATTTCGGATGCGCCGGTTTTTCCTCAAATTCGTAAATGACGTTGTTTTCGTCCGCGTTCATAATGCCGAATCGGCTGGCCTCTTCAATCGGAACGTTCAGTGCGGCAATGGTCGCGTCGGCATTTTGCGCTTTGTGATACGCCAGCATTTTGCCGTAATCCATTTTATAAATGTGATCGCCCGAAAGAATCAGTACATACTCCGGCTGGTATTGCTCGATAAAATTGATGTTTTGGTAAATGGCATTGGCGGTGCCTTTGTACCAATTGCTTGAGGTCGCTGTTGCGTAGGGCGGCAAAATATGTACGCCCCCATTCATGCGATCCAAGTCCCACGGCTGGCCGTTTCCGATATAAGCGTTGAGCTCCAGGGGCTGGTACTGCGTCAGTACGCCGACGGTGTCAATGCCGGAATTGGTACAGTTGGAAAGCGGGAAATCAATAATTCTGTATTTTCCGCCGAACGGAATGGCGGGTTTGGCCGTTTGCTGCGTCAGCACATACAAGCGGCTTCCCTGGCCGCCCGCCAACAGCATGGCGACCATTTCTTTTTTGGTTGACATTTATTTTTCCCCCTTGCTGGTTTTTATAATACGACGATGCGTAAACAGCTGCCCGCTGAAGGGCGGCAAATCTAAGACGATGGATTGTTTGTGACCGTGCATCGGCTGGCTTTGCGCCACCAGGGTTTCGCCGGGTTGACCCGTGCCGCCGAATTCGGCGTCGTCGGTGGAAACAATCGGCTTGTAGTGCCCGCGGTGGGGGACGCCGATGCGATAATCGTTCAGCGCACGACCCGAAAAATTGAAGACGGCGACAATTTCCTCATGTCGATCCCGCGTGATAAAGGACATTACGGTGTTATAGGTGTCGTCCGCGGCGATCCACTCAAATCCCTGCCAGTCCGGCAACGGACAACTCAGCGCGCCGTGCTTTTTATAAAGCTTGCACAAATGTGCCACAAAATGCTGCAGCTGACGGTGACGATCAAAGGACAGCAAATTCCAATCCAACTGCTGCTCTTCGTTCCATTCGATAAACTGACCGAACTCGCCGCCCATGAACAGCATTTTTTTGCCCGGATGCGCCAACATATAGGTGTAGTAGGTTCGCAAATTCGCAAATTTTTCATCGTAGGCGCCCGGCATTTTGGAAAGCAGCGATGCCTTGCCGTGTACGACCTCGTCATGAGAAAGCGGCAGAATATAATTTTCGCTGAAGGCATAGGTCAGAGAAAAGGTCATCATGTTCATATTGTCGCCGCGGAAAAAGGGGTCGATGGACATAAACCGAAGCGTGTCGTTCATCCAGCCCATGCTCCATTTGTAATCAAATCCCAGCCCCCCGATATCCGTCGGCGCGGTGACCATGGGCCAGGCGGTGGACTCCTCGGCGATCATCATAATGCCTTTGTTTTGCTTATGCGTGAGGATGTTCAGCTTTTTAATAAAAGCGATGGCTTCAAGATTGGCGTTGCCGCCCTCGGCGTTGGGGCGCCAGGCACCGTTTTCTTTGCCGTAATCCAGATACAGCATACTGGCGACCGCGTCGACACGCAGCCCGTCGATATGATATTTTTCCAGCCAGAATTGGGCGCTGGAAATCAAAAACGAAACAACCTCGCCCTTGCCGTAGTCGAAAATGCGGGTGCCCCAATCGGGATGCTCCCGCTTGAGCGGATCGGTGTATTCGTAGCAAAAACTGCCGTCAAACTCGTAGAGTCCGAAAGCGTCTTTCGGGAAATGAGCGGGTACCCAGTCCATGATCACGCCGATGCCCGCTTTATGGCAGCGGTCGATAAATTCCATAAAATCATGCGGCGTTCCGTAACGTGAGGTCGGCGCAAAGTACCCCGTGACCTGATAGCCCCAGGACTTGTCGTAGGGATATTCCGTCAGCGGCATCAGCTCGATATGAGTATAGCCCATTTTATGGATATACGGGATCAGCTCATCCGCCAATGCCGTATAACTTAAAAATTCGCCGTTTTCGGTGCGCCGCCAAGATCCTGCATGCAGTTCGTAAATGTTCAGCGGTCGGGTATGCACAGCGCCCTGCGCCCGCTTTTCCATCCATGCGTGATCCTGCCAGGCAAAGTGAGAAATATCGAAAATTTTGGAGGCAGTGTCGGGGCGGGTGGCCGCGTGAAACGCAAAGGGATCGGCCTTATAAAAGCCCTCGCCGTTCTGCGGAATAATGAAATACTTATAGCAATCGAAAATCGCCGCCTCCCGGCACGTTCCTTCCCATATTCCGCCGTCATGTTCTTGCATGGGAATACCGCTTTGTGCGTCCCAACCGCAAAAATCGCCGACGATAAAAACCTGTTTTGCCGCCGGTGCCCAAACACGGAAAAGCCAATTTCCGTTTTTCATCGGGTGTGCGCCGAAATATTCAAAGCACTTGCTGTTGGTCCCCTCGTGAAAGAGATAGGGCGCCGCGTCCGTCTGCTTTGCCATATTTTCACATCCTTCCTTTTCCTCACATAAAAATACTGATTTTATTATACTATTTTTGCAGGAGATTTACTATAGGTTTTGAAAATTTATAAAATTTCTAACATTTGCATAATGAAAGTGATCGTTTTTTGGATATTTTTAACAAAAACAAAAGGATAAATTTTGAGTTTTTGTTAGTTTAACCAATGCTTTTGTTGCTTTTTGGTTGACAAAACGTCAAAAATCCAGTAATATTGGCATGATACGGAGGAGACCCCCATGATTGTATTTGACAGTAGAAATGAACGATATAAAAAGCCCTTCGGCGCATTGCGCGCGGGAGAGAATTTACATTTAATGATGGAGTGCGACGAGTCGTTTTGTGAAATGCGTTTTGTCCCGGCGCCGGACGGCGGTGCGGAGCAGATTTATCCGATGCGCCCCACGGACGGCGGTTGGGAAATCGATTTGACGTTTGAGAAAGCCGATTTGTATTTTTATCGGTTTGAGGGGGTTCTTGAAAACGGCAATCACGTTTTTATCGGGAAAGGAGAGGGCTCGTCGGCCGTGGTAGGGGATTGGCTGCCTCGGTTTTCGCTGACGGTATATGAGGCGGACTTTACGACGCCCGAAAAATTTCGGGGCGGCACCATGTATCAGATATTTCCCGATCGGTTTGCGCGCGTCGGCCGTCCGCAGCAACCGGCCCGCGGGCAGCGCTTTTACCATGAAAATACCGATGAGCCGCCCTTTGAATACGGCCGATCGGATCGCCCGGGTGGGTTGGATTTTTACGGCGGAAACTTAGCGGGTGTCGCGCAAAAACTCCCCTATTTGCACGATTTGGGCGTAACGGTGATTTATTTTAATCCGATTTTTGAAAGTGCGGAAAATCATCGTTACAGTACGGCCGATTATTTGCAGCCGGATCCGTGGTTTGCAACGCAGCCGGAGTTCGAGCGTTTTTGCCGGACGGCAAAAGAATACGGGATTTCGGTGATTTTGGACGGTGTTTTTTCCCATACGGGGGCGGACAGCGTTTACTTTAATAAATACGGTCACTACGACAGCGTTGGGG
>CAKRPM010000046.1 GCA_934378025.1 uncultured Eubacteriales bacterium
GCCCCATGGTGATCGCCTTGGTGGGCACATCCTTTTCCGAGGCAAAAAAGCGTGCGTTAGCCTGAATGGTAGACTCTTTCAGCTCTACCACATGCGTCATCGTTTCAAAAGCGGTGTTGGGTTCATTAAAACCGATGTGACCGTTTTTGCCGATGCCCAGCAGTTGCAAATCAATGCCGCCCAATCGCTCGATCAGGGCGTCATAGGCCGTGCACTGCGCCGCGGTATCCTTGGCCATGCCGTCCGGCACAAAGGTATGCTCCGGGCGAATATTCACAAGATTGAACAAATTGTGATTCATAAAATAGCGATAGCTTTGTTCATGCGCGCCCGGCAATCCCAAATATTCATCCAGATTGACGGTGGTCACCTCACCGAAATCCAAATCGCCCTTTTCATACCAACGTACAAGCTGTTGATAAGTGCCGATCGGCGTTGATCCGGTGGCAAGTCCCAGTACGGCATTCGGCTTCATGATAATTTGCGCCGAAATAATATTGGCTGCCTGACGGCTGACGGTATAATAATCCTTGCATTTATAAACTCTCATATTTTTTAGGCCTCCCCCTTTTTATCATCTATAAGTATAACAAATGATAAATCAAAAAGAAATATCATATTCGACATTAAATTTATATATTTGGTTTGACAGTTTTTTGTTTTGTGATATACTATAAACAGGAAGAAAAATCGGCTTTTTGGTTTGAAACATTCAGGAGGCACCTATGGAATATAAGGATATTACAATGAAGCGGCCGCTTATGATCGAGCGCGTTGTCAGTATTCACTATTTTGAATATGCCACCGATTTTACATTTTCGGGCGAGGTGCATAACTTTTGGGAAGTCGTGTATGCCGACCGATCGGGTCTGATGGTGACGGCGGGGCCGCGGGAAATTACGCTTAAACCCGGTCAGTTCTTTTTGCACCGTCCGGGCGAATTTCACAATGTTCGCCCGCTGCCCGGCGAAGCCGCCAATTCCATGATCTTCTCGTTTTACTGCTCCTGTGAAAAGCTATACTCCTTGGCCGGCAAGGTGCTTTCCGTGGACGAAACGCAGCGCGCGTATCTGGCGCAAATCGTCGCACACGCCAAAACGGCCTTTACCACTCCGCTGGGCGACATTTATGCCACGCGGCTGGTGCGCGCCCGTCAAGTGCCGTTCGGCGCCGAGCAGCTCATTGCCCTTAATATGGAGATGTTTTTGATCGACTGTCTGCGCACGCACGAAAACCGAGCCTTTACGGTTTCACCGCTGCGCTTTGTCGGCGATCCGCAGGCCGCAAAAATTTGCGATTACCTGGAGCGGCACGTAACCGACAGCATCACCTATGAAGATCTTTGCGCACGCTTTTCCATCAGCACCACGCGCCTGAAGGCGCTGTTTCGGCAAAAAGTCGGCTGCGGCGTCATGAAATATTTTTCCGCCTGTAAAATCGACTGCGCCAAGCACCTCATCCGCGAAAAAGAAAAAAACCTCAGCGAAATCGCGGAATACCTGGGCTACTCCTCCCTGCCGCATTTCTCCCGCGCATTTAAAGAGGAAGTGCACATGACCCCCTCGCAGTACGCCATCAGCGTTCAATCCGCCGAGCCCGGCGAACGCACGAAATAAAGCATAAAAAAGACGGTAAAAGCTTTGGCTTTTACCGTCTTTTTTATTTTGGGTTACAGCTCTTCGGCTGTCAGCACGCCCTCGGTGCGCGAAATTTCGGTCAACAGTTCCTCGTGATTGGTGCGGCGCGTTGTTTGCAGTGAGAAAATTGCGGTGGAATTGGAGGCGGTTTTTGAACCGTTTTTGGTGATCTCCAACCCCAAAATCGTAATGTTTAAGCCTTTCAGCGCCTTAATGATATTGTCCAGGCACTCGCCGTTTGTATATTCAATAAAAACATTCAGCGCCCTGGAATTGGCCAAAATGTAATACTCCAGTTTGGAAAAGAGCACCTCGACCACAACCAACAGAACGGTCACGAACAGCGCCGCCTCATAATATCCCGCGCCCGCGGTCAGGCCGATGATCGCGCTGGTCCAAAGCCCTGCTGCCGTTGTCAGTCCTTTTACCTGGCGTTGCTTGGTTACGATAATCGTTCCGGCACCGATGAAACCGATGCCCGCGATGACCTGCGCCCCCAAACGCGCCATATCGGTAAACAAATGCAAATTTAAGTAAAGAAACTGACTGGTCATGGTGGTCATCGCCGCCCCCAGACAAATCAAAATATGCGTCCGAAAGCCTGCGGGACGACGTTTGTGTTCCCGCTCCACGCCGACAATGCCGCCGCAAATAATCGCGATGCTTGCCCGCAGCAATACCGACCAAAATGTCAGTCCGCCCGTCGCTTCCGCCACACGTAACGGATGTAAAAATTCAAGCATTCCTCTCGCCCTCCCTTATATCTCTTCGATGGTCAAAACGCCATCCTTGGCCGCAAGCCCCGCCATTACGCCGGCATGCGTCAGCTTTTTGGGCAATTGCACGGAGAAAATGGCACTGCGCGTCACCAAATCACCGTTTTTGACCTTATTGATATCTACGCTGAATACCCGGATATCCATACTTTTAATCAGCGCAATGATTTCGGGCAGTGAATCCGTACTGGCATACTCCAAATAAAAATCCATGTTGCGCGCATGCGCAATCACCCATGCACCCAAATGATTGAATACGAAAAACGTCAAAATAATATAAAGAAAGCCCACCACCGCAGCGGCATAAAAGCCTGCGCCGATGGCCAGCCCCATACAAGCGCTTGCCCAAAGGCCTGCGGCAGTCGTCAACCCTTTGACTTCCTGACGGCCGGTCACAATAATCGTCCCCGCGCCCAAAAAGCCGATACCGTTGATGACCTGCGCGCCGAAACGGGAAACGTCGGTTTTGATACCGATCCCCTCGGCCACTGCCGCCCAATCGGTCGACAGCAAAAGCGCCTCATACTGACTTAAAATCATGGAAAGCGCCGCACCCATGCATACAATAAAATATGTGCGGCAGCCGGCAGGGCGATGCTTGTGCCCCCGTTCAATGCCGATCAAACCGCCGAACAAACCCGCCAGCGTCAACCGCAGCATCATGGATACAAGGTTAAGTTGCTCCAAGTATTCCAGCACCGAATACACCTCTTTTTTCTTCTCTAAATAATTCATATATTATAAAGGATTTTTAAAAAAACGCAAGCCTTTTTCCCGCTTTTTGTAGATTTCTACAAAGAAAGATGTTCCCGCTTGTCGAAACTGCACAATAAAAAAATTGCATTTTTTATCAAAAAATGCTTGACAAGAGAAAAAAGGTGTGCTACAATGCTGTCAAATCAGATAAGGCTGTGAAGAGAAAAGTAAGCAAATTACGAAGACAGCAGAGAGTTTCGGTAGCTGAAAAGAAACGTCCCAGGATTTGCCCAAAATGGTCTCGGAGCTGCGTACCGACTGCCGACGGCATAGGCTACGATGGGAGCGCCCATT
The DNA here is from genome assembly GCA_934378025.1 of uncultured Eubacteriales bacterium. Lineage (GTDB taxonomy): Bacteria > Bacillota > Clostridia > Oscillospirales > QAKW01 > Firm-08. The sequence goes on from CAKRPM010000046.1 coordinate 3,464, forward strand.
ACAGCGCCCGGGTATAGATGTACTCGCTAAGGTCGTCTTTGTGAGAAGACGATAAATTAAGGTGGTAACACGAAGCTTTATGCTCTCGTCCTTATAAACAAGGACGAGAGTTTTTTTATTTTCAAAACGAGGAGCTTTACAAACATGGCGATTATCGAAATTCAACATTTGAATAAATCGTTTACCGGATCGGCCGGCACGGTGGTAGCGCTGGAGGATATCAACCTTTCTATTGAGAAAGGGGAAATCTTCGGCATCATCGGGTTGAGCGGCGCCGGAAAAAGCACCCTGGTTCGCTGCATCAATCAGCTGGAAATTCCCACGGCGGGCAAAGTGCTCTTTGAAGGCACCGATCTTTGCAAGCTGAACAAAAAGCAGTTGCTGGCCGCGCGGCAGCAGATCGGAATGATCTTCCAAGGGTTTAACCTTTTGGCACAACGCAACGCGCTGCAAAACGTATGTTTTCCCATGGAGATTGCGGGCGTTTCCAAGGCGGACGCAAAAAAGAGAGCCTTGGAGCTGCTGGAGCTGGTCGGGCTGAGCGATCGGGTCAAGAGTTATCCGGCGCAGCTGTCCGGCGGGCAAAAGCAACGGGTAGCCATTGCAAGAGCGCTGGCCAACAATCCGAAAGTGCTGCTGTGTGACGAGGCCACCAGCGCGCTGGATCCCACCACCACGGCCTCGATTTTAAATCTGTTAAAAGACATTAACCAAAAGCTCGGCGTTACGGTCATCGTCATCACCCACGAAATGAAAGTGATTGAGCAAATCTGTCACCGGGTGGCGGTCATTGATCAAAGCCATATTGTGGAAATGGGCAGTGTGGGCGACATTTTTGTTCGTCCGAAAAGCGCCATCGCCAGAAAGCTGATATTCCCCGCCGGGCAGGAGTCGGATTTTGTACCGAGTGAAAAATGCCTGCGGGTGGTCTTTGACGGGGCCTCCACACTGGAGCCCATTGTGGCGGATATGATTTTGCAGTGCGGCACACGCGTCAATATTTTGTATGCGCACACCAAAACCGTAGACGGCAAAATCGTCGGGCCGATGGTGTTCCGAATGCCCGAGGACGATACGGCCTGCGAGCGTATCAAAGCGTTTTTAAACGAAAAGAATCTTGTATTTACGGAGGAGAATTTCCATGAGTGAGGTTTTTAGTCCGACAATGGTATCCGCCTACGGTTCCGGATTTCTGGTCACCGTATATCTGGTGCTTGTCAGCGCCGCGGCCGCCTATATTCTCGGCATCCCGATGGGCGTGCTCCTTTGTGTAACCGATAAAAACGGGATTCATCCCAACCGTATCGTCAATACGATTTTAGGCTTTATTGTCAATGTATTTCGTTCGGTTCCCTTTATTATCCTGCTGGTGGTGGTGCTGCCGCTGACCAAAATCATTGTCGGCACCAAAGTCGGCAATACCGCTTTTTTGGTTCCCCTGATCATTTCCGCCGCACCCTTTGTGGCACGCATGGTGGAGTCCTCTTTAAAAGAAGTGGACGCCGGGGTCATCGAAGCGGCGCAGTCCATGGGCGCCAGCGATAAACAAATCATTTTCAAAGTGCTTTTGCCGGAGGCAAAGCCCTCCCTTTTAATCGGTGCGGCCATTGCGCTGACCACCATTCTGGGGTATACGCCCATGGCCACCTTCATCGGCGGCGACGGGCTGGGGGCCATCGCCGTGCAGTACGGACTGTACCGCTTTAAAGACGGCATTATGTATTTTGCTTCCATACTGTTAATCATCATTGTGCAGGTGCTGCAGGAAGTCGGCACCCGCATCGCAAAAAAAACGGATAAACGCATCCGTTAACATAAAAAAATATTTATAAGAAGGAGTTTTACAACCATGAAAAGAATTACTGCTATTGTTTTAACCGTTCTGTTATCGCTCGGCCTGCTGGCCGGCTGCGGCAAAACCGAAGAGAAGAAAATTGTAGTCGGCGCTTCCGCCACCCCCCATGCGGAAATTTTGGAAGTTGCCAAAGAGATTTTGGCCAAAGAAGGCTACACCTTGGAAATCAAAGTATACAGCGACTACATCCTGCCCAACACCGCAACCGAAAGCGGCGAGCTGGACGCCAACTATTTCCAACACAAACCCTATTTGGACGATTTTAATAAAGAAAACAACACCCACATCGTTTCCGTTGCCGCCGTTCACTACGAGCCGTTTGGCATCTACGCCGGCAAAACCAAGACCATTGCCGATCTGAAAGACGGCGCCACCATTGCCGTTCCCAACGACACCACCAACGAAGCCCGCGCCCTGCAGCTGCTGGCCGCGCAAGGCTTGATCAAACTGAAAGACGGTGCCGGTCTGACCGCCACTGTAAAGGATATTGTGGAAAATCCGAAGAACCTGAAAATCTCCGAGCTGGAAGCTGCTGTTGTTCCCAGCGTTCTGGATTCCGTGGATTTGGCAGTCATCAACGGCAACTATGCCATCAACGCCGGCCTGAAAGTCAGCGCGGCGCTGGCCACTGAGGACAAAAATTCCGAAGCGGCACAAACCTATGCCAACATTCTTGCCGTGAAAGAGGGCAATGAAAATACCGACGCGACCAAAGCGCTGGTCAAAGCCCTGCAAAGCCAAGAGGTCAAAGATTTCATCGATCAAAAATATGACGGTGCGGTCGTTGCCATTTTCTAAAAAAGTTTCTTTAAAAAAGCGGGAGACACTCAAAAAAAGAGTGCCTCCCGCTTTTTTTAAATATCCGAAAACGGGCTGCAAAGCAAATGCTTTGCAGCCCGTTTAATTACAGTAAATCGATGCCGTTTTCTTTTGCAATCGCCAAGGTTTCGGGCGACCAAACGGAGGCCTGCACCTCACCGATATGAAGCTTTTCCAAAAGATACATGCACAGTCTGCTCTGCCCGATTCCGCCGCCGACGGTCAACGGCAGCGTACCGTTTAAAATGCCTTTATGGTATTCAAAGCGCTCTCTGTCGGTCGCGTTACAGATTTTAAGCTGACGCGCCAGACTCTCGGCGTCCACGCGGATTCCCATGGAGGACAACTCAATGGGCTGATCCAGCACTTCATTATATACCAGCAAATCGCCGTTTAACGTCCAATCATCGTAATCGGGGGCTCTGCCGTCATGCTTTTGCCCGCTTTTCATCGCACCGCCGATCTGCATGATAAACACGGTTTTCTTCTCCCGTACGATCTGCGCCTCGCGCTGCTTGGGCGTCAGTGTGGGATAAAGATCCTCCAGCTGTTGCGCATAAACAAAATAGACGTCGCGGCAAACGCTTTTTTGCAGCGCCGGATATTTTTCACAAACCGCCTCTTTGGTACGCGCCAGCGCACCGACAATATCCCGAACAATGCCCTGCAAAAATTCGATGTTGCGATCCTTGGCTTCAATTACGCGTTCCCAGTCCCACTGATCGACAAAAACCGAGTGATCATTGTCCATATCATCATCCCGACGGATGGCCAGCATATCGGTGTATAACCCCTCGCCGACCGCCATGCCGTACCGATGCAGCGCCATGCGCTTCCATTTTGCCAAGGACTGCACCACCTGCGCCTCAATCCCGCAGGCCTTAATGTCAAATTCCACTTTTCGTTCCACGCCGTTTAAATCGTCGTTGAGTCCGCTGTCCTTGGTGACGAAAAGCGGTGCGCTGATCCGCTCCAAATGCAACGCCTCGGCAAGCTGCACCTGAAAGGTGTCCTTGACGAATTTGATGGCTTTTTGCGTTTCTCTGAGGGAAAGCGCACTGCGATATCCCGCTACTGTTTTGATTTCTTGCATATCTTTTATGACCGTTCCTTTCTGCGGCGCCGAAAGAGCCTGATCATCCGAGAAAACGGCGCCTGATTTTTTTCAAACGTTTTTTACTTTAATAAAATGTTGCCACCGGCTGTTCGGGCGCCGAAGTGGCGCTGACTTCCCGAACCCGCAGCAGCGGTCCTTTTTGACCGTACACGGGATGATAGGCAAAGTCGATCTCCGCCGTCACATACGCCCATGATTTATGCCGCAGCCGCGGCGCACTGTCATACAGACAAATAAAGCCCGCGAACTGAATGTCCTGAACGCAGCAAGTCATCACCTGCCGCCCCAAAATAAAGCTGTCATCGGGGATCTCGGGGCTTTTGACCACCATACCCTTGATTTTGAAGGTCTTGCCCTGATATTTCTGCGGTTCTTCCGAAACCTCACGATACCACAAGGCATAATCCCGATCCTCCACCCCGATAATCGGTGCGTCTATATCAAACGGCAGCGGATCCTCCCGATCGTCCGGTTCCACCGAACCGTCGGGATATTCATAGAGAATATCGCAGCGCCGATTGGCAGCACGAATGATTTTATGAATTTGCTCTTTGTCGGTTGTGTCCCCGGTGCGGTTGAGTACAATCAGCTCGCACCCCTGCAGTTTGTCCATCATCAGCTGACGCATATTGTTGTTATAGGGCAAAAACGTGGCGGCGTCACAAAAGAAAAACTGCTCGTAAATAACGAATTCCTCCGGCAGCACATCAAAAAGCTCCGCAAGCGGCCACATTCCGTTATATTCAATCAGCACCCGCTCGGCCGTATGCTTGTCCACCAGCCTTTGCAGCAAAAAGTCGGAAAGATCCTCGCGCTCCACCGATTCGATAAATACATTGGCCGCGGCAAATTTTTCGGGACAAAGCTCCTCTTCCCCCTCTTCGCAAAGCAGCACCAGCGTACGCTCGCCGCTGTTAAAGCGGCTGTCCTCCAGCGTGCCCTGCAAAAAGCGCGTTTTGCCCGCGTCCAAAAAACCGGTAAATAAATAAACTGGAATTTCCATAGATTACTCCTCAATTTCAAAGAGCGTACGAAGCGCCGCTTCGTTTAACCCCGATCCGATGAACACCAAACGCCCGGTGATATCCGCACTGCCCGGCCGAACGTTGACCTCGCCCGGCACATAGTCGAAA
>CAKRPM010000047.1 GCA_934378025.1 uncultured Eubacteriales bacterium
AAGATGTACTGGTGGATTGTTCCGGGGATTTTGGTATTTTTGCTTTTGATTGCGCTGATGCGCACGTTTTTGCGACCGGGGCGAAAGTCGGAATATGTCGCCGACGCGACGGAGGCGCAGGCTCGCCCCCTGGCCGAAAAGCTGGCGGAAATGGTGCGCTTTGATACCACTTCGCATACCGGCGTGGACGAGGCGGAAAAATTCCGCGAATTTCATAAGGTGCTGGCGCGCCTTTTCCCGCAGGTGCATGCGCATTTGGAAAAAACGGAAATTGACGGTAATTTGCTGTTTTACTGGAAAGGGAAAAGCAGTGATAAGCCGATTTTATTGATGAGTCATCAGGATGTGGTGCCGGCTGCGGGTGCATGGACGCATCCGCCCTTTTCGGGCGATATCGCCGACGGCAAGGTCTGGGGCAGGGGTACAGCCGATACCAAGGCTTCGCTTATGGCGCTTTTGCAGGCGGCTGAGGAGCTGCTTGCGGAGGGCTTTGTACCGCCGCAGGACGTATATCTTGCCTCCTCCTGCACCGAGGAATGGGCGGGCGACGGCGCGCCGAAAATCGTGGATCATTTGAAGCAGCGCGGCGTTCGGCTGTTTTTGGTTTGCGATGAGGGCGGCGGCATCATCAACGAGCCGATCGCGGGCGTACACGGCAATTTTGCAATGGTCGGTGTGTTTGAAAAAGGAAAGGCGGATGTGAAATTTACCGCCGAGAGCACCGGCGGGCATGCCAGCGCTCCGGGCAAAAACACGCCCCTGGCGCGCCTGGCGGCTTTTGTGACCGAAACGGAAAAGCATCCGCCGTTCCGCAAAAAACTGTCCCCGCAGGTGGCGGCCATGTTTGAAACGCTCTCGCCGTACGCTTCGTTCGGACTACGCTTTGTGTTCGGAAATCTCTGGCTGTTTAAGCCGCTTTTGACGGCGCTGCTGCCGAAGATCAGCGCCCAGGCGGGCGCCATGCTGCGTACGACCATTGCCTTTACCACCGCCTCGGGTTCGGACGCCTATAACGTCATTCCGCAACAGGCAAGCATCGGCGCCAATATGCGCTTTATTCCGCATCAGGGCGAAAAGGAGAGCCTTGCCGTCATTGAAAAGAAAGCCAAAGCGCACGGACTGAAAATGTCGGTGATCCATTCCAACGATTTTACACCCCCTGCGGATATTCACGGGGCGGCGTACCGCTTGGTGGAGCAGACGATTGCCGAGGTTTTCCCGGGGCTGCCGGCCAGTCCTTATGTGATGACCGGGGCGACGGACGCACAGTTTTATCAGCCGATTTGCGACAGTTGCCTGCGCTTTGCCCCGGTGATTTTCGGGCCGGAGCAGATGGCGGGTATGCATGGCTTGAATGAAAATATCGAATATAATTGCTTGCCGGGCGCCGTTCGGTTTTATCGCGGTCTGATCACGGCGGAAAAATGATTTGCCGTATAAAAATGGCTCTCCGCTCCGCCGTTGTGCAAACGGATTGCTTTGTGCGGTGCATGAGCCGCCCGAAAGCGGGCAAGATAGTGAAAAGGAGCGTGAGAATATGAACGAATCGGTGGGAGAAGTATTCTCCTTTGCAGGGCGGCATGCCCCGGTGGCGGGGTGTACGCTGTCCGGTCGTTTGGCAAAAGACATTGATTATTACGCCTTGGCGGCGCATACCGATATCAGTGCGGAAATTTATCCGTATGATAAGTTTTTGGCGGTGTTGGACGGCGAGGCGGAGGCGTACGGAGCGCAGCGATCGCTTGCCCGTGCCGGCAGGTGCGTGTTGCTGCCGCGGGATCGGGCGGTAGGCATCCGAACCGATTCGGGTGCGGTATATCTTGAATTTTTAATAAGGAGTGCAGAAAACATGAATGAAATGATGAAAGCGGGAGAGGTCTTTTCACTGGCGGAAACGGTGCCGTACAGAACGGGTGAAATTGTCAATATGGACCTTGTGCATCATGAAAAAATGAAATTTGTTGTTATGGCCTTTGACGCGGGAACGGGGCTGGACGAGCATGCCGCGCCGGGCGAGGCGATGATTTTTGCCTTGGACGGTCAGGGCGTCATCGGTTATGAGGGGCAGGAGCATACGATCAAAGCGGGTGAGAATTTCTGCTTTGCCAAAGGCGGCCGCCATTGGGTACGGGCCGACGGAAAATTTAAAATGGCGTTGCTTTTGACCTTGGAATAAAAGCTAAAAAACGGAAGAACAGCGGTAAAGGGCTTCGGCTTTTTACCGCTGTTGCTTTTATAATATTTGACAAAAGAGGGCAGTTTGTTTATAATTGATATAAATTATTCTGGAGGGGATAAAGTGGAAAGAGAATCTTTTAAATCGCGCCTCGGCTTTTTGCTGGTCAGCGCCGGGTGCGCCATCGGAATCGGCAACGTTTGGCGTTTCCCGTTTGTCGTGGGGCAAAACGGGGGCGGCTTTTTTGTTTTGATTTATCTTTTGATGCTGGTCATCATGGGACTGCCGGTGTTATCCATGGAGCTTGCCGTCGGCCGTGCCAGCCGTAAAAGCGCGGTGTTGGCGTATAAAACGCTGGAAAAACCGAAGTCCAAGTGGCATATTCACGGTTGGTTTGCCATTTTGGGATGCTACATTTTGATGATGTACTATACCAGTGTGTCGGGCTGGATGCTCAATTATTTCTTCAAGTTTGCCGTCGGGACGTTTACGGCTGATATGAACGCCGAGGCGTGCGGCAAAGTATTTTCCGATATGTTGGCCGACCCTGCCGAAATGGGGCTTTGGATGGCGATTACCGTGATCGCGGGCATTTTGATTTGCAGCGTCGGCGTCCGCAAGGGGTTGGAGCGCGTCAGCAAGGTCATGATGAGCGCATTGTTTGTCTTGATTTTGGTTTTGGCCGTACATAGCTTTACATTGCCCGGCGCCAAAGAGGGCATCGGTTTTTATTTGATTCCGAATATGGACAGGGTGAAAGAAGTGGGGCTCGGTAATGTCATCGCCGCGGCGATGAATCAATCGTTTTTTACTCTGAGTCTGGGCATTGCGGCCATGGAAATTTTCGGAAGCTATATGAGCCGCGAGCATACGTTGATGGGTGAGGGCGCGCGCATTTGTGTACTGGATACGTTTGTGGCCGTTTCCGCGGGACTGATTATTTTCCCCGCCTGCTTCAGCTACGGCGTGGAGGTCACCGCAGGACCCAGCCTGATTTTTGTCACTTTGCCGCAGGTATTTGTCAATATGACGGGCGGCCGAATTTGGGGCAGCTTGTTTTTCCTGTTTATGACATTTGCCTCTTTTTCCACGGTTATCGCCGTTTTTGAGAATATTATGTCCTCTTGCATGGACAATTTCGGCTGGAGCCGACGGAAAGCGGCGGCCCTCAACGGGGTGATCATTTTGATTGCCAGTATTCCCTGCGTTTTGGGCTATAACATTCTTGCCGACGTGCATCCGATCGGCGGACGGGATATTTTGGACAGTGAGGACTTTTTGGTCAGCAACATCCTCTTGCCGCTGGGTTCGCTGGTGTACTTGCTGTTCTGCGTTACCCGCTTCGGCTGGGGCTTTAAAAATTATCAGGCGGAGGCCAATACCGGCAAGGGCTTTAAGGTTGCGTCTTGGATGAAATGGTATTTCCTGCTGGTTTTGCCGCTGATGATTTTGGCGATCTTTATAATCGGTTTAATCGGCTGACAGCGCTTTATAAAAGGCCACTCGCAAAAGCGAGTGGCCTTAGCGTGTCGATAAACCTATCGACACGCTGGCAGACTTCGAAAAAGGAAGGTAAATTTGCCGAACATGGACTCTTCCGTATGTGAAAACGGTAAGAGTCCATGTTCGGTGAAAGTAAGCAAAAGCGCCCGAAATCTCGATGATTTCGGGCGCTTTCTAATGCTGCTTCTTTGTTTTTAAAGAGAACTATAAAGTAAAAAATACTCTTTAATTTTCCCGCTTAAAAATAGACTCATGTTTTCTTTGCTTGCGGTTGACCGACTTTTTCGACAATCTGAGGCCACTCGCAAAAGCGAGTGGCCTTTTTCAATAGCATTTTTTGCAGGGACCGTAGCCGCGCAGCCGGGCTTCTTCCAAGGATACTTTGCTCGGATTTACCATGTTGCTGCAGCTGCTGTAACGGTGATATTTTTTCCCGGTTCTGGGGATCCAAACCGTTTCGCTTTGGGGGCTTTGAACCGTTTCGGTTTCGGTGCTTTGCGTTTCGGGTTCGGACGACTCCGTCGTGATTTTCGACATATCCTCCCCGGGCGCGCTGCTCTCTCCGGTTTTGTAATCAATGACAATCCCGGGCTGAACGTTGTAGCAGTAAACGTTAAAGCAAATTTCACCGTCCTCGACGGATTGCGCCTCGATTTGCACGCCGTTGCAAACCAAATTGTCCTCTTTGAAAATCGGCGTTACGCGATAGGCGACGTGATGGCCGGTTTCCTTGATGTAATCGGCTACCATATTTTCAAACGGCAGCATGCCCTCTGTGTTCATGTAGCGGGTGCCGGTGATCAGATTTTTTCGGTTGGCATTTTCAGCGGATAATTGCCAGCCGATCAGGTGACATCGATTCCATAAATATCCGCCCGAAATACCCTTATACTTGGCCTGTACCCAGCCGGAGGGCTTTATGCTGCTGATGCTGCCGCGCTGCTCCGTTTCACCGGGCATGGTGTCTTTGCCGCAAGAGGCCACGGCTGCACCGCACCGCCCCAGCTTATCAAGGTCGGCATAGCGTTCGTAGCCGACGGCGGTCAGCTCTTCCTTTGAAAAAACAGGTTGATTGTCATTGACAACGACAAACGCCTTGCCGCCGTAAACGGGGAGATCATCGGGATGAACCGCTTGTGCCGTCCGCACGGTTTCCGACGCGGCCGGGCTTTCGTTTGTTTTCTCCGTTTGGTCGGTGCTTTGCGCCGTCTCGCTCTGGGAGGGGGACGGCGACGTGGTTTGCGGCAGCGGAGTGGGATCGGCGGCTTTCAGCGGGGTGAGCAGCGCGGCCGCAATAATCAGAATGGCCGCCGTGGTCAGTGCGATTTCCGTGCCGTATTTCAGCTTGTTATTCAAAAAGTTGCGCCATTTCGGGATCGGAGCGGACAATGCCGCTGCCGCCAACAGCAATAGGGAGGTGTAGTGCACGCCGGTTGCGACGGCCGCAACGATCAAAAATGCCGCCAGCAGCCACTGGAGGGTCAAAGATGTTTTTTTCATATTTTTTTCTCCTATTTATTTTTTACGATAAACTTCTATGGTGATTTTTTCGTGTGAGGAGCCGACAATGTCCGTGCTTTCACACTTGGAAAAGCCCTCGGCTTTTAAATCGGTTGTCCAAAAAACGTCGGCCGGGTAATGCCGATTCCAGCGGCATAAAATGATTTCGTTTGCTTTGGCAATGTCCCACGCCTTGTCCTCCACAAAACAATAATCCGCTTCCTCCGCTTTTTGGGCGTAGTCGTCGTCGACGATAATGCCGTTTTCGTTTTCAAACTGTGCGGCGGAATATCGGCTCATCCAAAGCCGCGTTTGCGCCGCCCGTCGGAGCACCCATGCCCGCAGCGCCCGATCGCTGCTCTGCCGTCGACCGAAGCACAGCCGCCCTTTTTTGTCGTCAATGCAAAAAATCAATTTCATAACTTTCTCCTTTTGGTGTACAAAGTTCCGAATATTGAAACTTGTAATAAATATCGTTCCACCAAATTGGAACAATAACATTATATCATTTACTTAAACGAAACGCAAGTGTATTAACATATTACTATTATGAAACGATTGCGGAGGTGGGATTTTGTTCGATTTCGGTATGCGGCTGCAACAACTTCGGGTCAGCCGTAATTTATCCCAGAAAGCGCTGGGAGATAAACTGAACAGAAGCAAATCGGTCATTTGCGCCTATGAAAACAATGTCAGAATCCCGCCGCTTGAGGTATTGACGGAAATCGCGGTGATTTTTAACGTTTCTTTGGATTATCTGGTCGGCATTGATAAAAACGAGATGGTTTCGGTGGAGGGGCTGGACGCCAGGCAACGGGATATCATTTACGCTTTGGTGGAGGAATTTAAAACCTCGAAGGGGAACTATCCGGGTCTGACGGAAAATGAGCAAAACCTCTTAAACCGCGTACTGATCGAATTTAACCGTCGGCGGTAAAGCGCCCGTACGGTTTAAAACGCATAAGCGCCTGCTGCATCCCAAACGGTTGCGGCGGGCGTTTTTTGCGTATGGGAACAATTCTTTTTCATTTTATAAAAAAGGGCTTGACAGTGTACGCTTTGCAGTGTTTATAATATATACAGTTTAATGTCGGGGAGGCGTCGGCCGTATGGAAAAAAATTTAACGCATGGCAGTGTGCTGGGCCATTTGGTTCGGTTTTCACTGCCGTATCTGTTTTCATATTTTTTGCAAACGCTTTACGGTATGGCCGATTTGTTCATCATCGGTCAATTTGAGGGCGTTGCCGATACCACCGCCGTTTCCGTCGGTTCTCAGGTGATGCACATGCTGACGGTTATGATCGTGGGTCTTGCCATGGGAACAACCGTCAGCATCGGACAGGCAGTCGGGGGCGGCGATCAAAAGCGCGCGCAGCGGAGCGTGGGCAACTCGGTGACGTTGTTTATGGTGCTCTCTCTTTTGTTGACGGCGCTGCTGTTGGTGTCGGTGCGTCCCATCGTTTCGCTCGTATCAACGCCGACGGAGGCGGTGAACGGCACGATCGGATATTTGACCGTCTGCTTTCTCGGGATTCCGTTTATCACGGCGTATAATATTATCAGCTCGATTTTTCGCGGCATGGGGGACAGTAAAAGCCCGATGTACTTTATTGCCGTGGCGTGCTTTGCCAATATCGGCTTGGACTATCTTTTTATCGGTGTTTTCCGTCTCGGCCCGATCGGGGCGGCGTTGGGGACAACCGTTTCGCAGGCGATCAGTGTGGTGATATCGCTGGCGGTTGTTTTAAAGCAAAAAAGCATTTCGCTGCAAAAATCCGATTTCAAGCCCCGGCGCCCCGTGATGGGGAAAATTTTAAAAATCGGCGTGCCCATCGCCGCGCAGGACGGCCTGATTCAAGTGGCGTTTATGGTCATCACCGTGATTGCCAATCGGCGCGGATTGAATGATGCGGCGGCCGTCGGCATTGTGGAAAAAATTATCGGATTTTTGTTTTTGGTGCCCTCTTCCATGCTTTCCGCCGTTTCGGCGCTCGGCGCTCAAAACATCGGCGCCCGAAAGCCCGAACGGGCGACAAAAACGCTGTGGTATGCCGTTTGTCTGACCGTCGGGTTCGGGCTGATCGCAGCCTTGGCGGTTTGGCTCGCGGCGGAGCCGATTGTTTCGCTGTTCACCGATGCAAGCGCGCCGGGCGGCGCGGCGGTGATCACGCTGGGCGGACAGTACTTGCGCGGGTATATTTGGGATTGCATTTTTGCGGGCGTTCATTTCAGCTTCAGCGGATATTTCTGCGCCTGCGGAAAATCGGGACTTTCGTTTTTGCACAATATCTTGGCCATTTCCCTGGTGCGTATTCCCGGTGTATATTGGACTTCAAAGCACTTCCCGACAACGCTGTTCCCCATGGGGCTGGCCACCGCCGCGGGTTCGCTTTTCTCGGTGATCATCTGTGTGATTGCGTTTGCCGTGATGCGGCGTAAAGACCGCCCCGAGCAACTGCACGCATAAACAGAAAAATCAGTCGACAAAAAAACGGAATAAGCCATCGGCTTATTCCGCGTCGGAAAAATATTTTTTGTATTCGTCGGAGGCGGCAAAGTCGCGCAAGGCTTCGCTTTCCCATCCGAAAAGGGAACGCCGAAAGCGATTCTCTGCGGGCAGCCAGAGGGCCGGCAATGCGTCGGGGAACAGGGAAGCATAGCGTCACTCCTCATCGTCAAGCTCGGTTAAGTGCTCTACAACGTAATAGTAGTATCCGTTTTTGCTTTTCAGCAAAATAAATCGATGCTCGCTGTCCTTGCTGTAAACCACTTTCAGCACCGTGTCCGCAAAAGCGTTCGGTGATTGCTTCCGCATCAGCATGACGGTTTCTGCCCACGGGGGTTTCGGCGGAATCGTGCGGTCGGTTTTAGGGTGAGAAAACAGTTTTGCCGGTCGCTTTATCATAAAGGTCGCCTCCGCAATTTTCGATTTGTCGGACTCATTATATCATGTAGTTATAAAAAAATCTACCGTCAAAAGGCGCCGCCGACAGAATTTTCCGTCGGCGGCGCCTTTTTGGTCACTTGTAACTATTTTATTGTAAAACTACGCCGTATGTGATGTAAAAACAGCAATCTCGTACGGACGAAACACTGTGTCACCGTCTTTGCGGTCAGAATAGTTGTGTAGAATTTCTTTACCGAAATCCTTAGCCCCATCAATGACAGACGGT
>CAKRPM010000048.1 GCA_934378025.1 uncultured Eubacteriales bacterium
CGGAGTGCCACAGGCCGACGACGGGGCAGCGCAGGGCGAGGGCGCGGTCGTACGCGACCTCGATGACCTTGCACCCGTCGTCGCCCATCGCGCCGCCCTGGACCCCGCCGTCGCTGGCGAACGCCACGGCCGGGACGCCGTCGACCAGGCCGGCGCCGGCGAGCATGCCGGAGCCGTCCTGCGGCGTCAGCAGCTCGAGCGTGCCGGGGTCGAAGAACGTCCCGAGCCGCAGCGCGGGGTCCTTCGGCAGCTCCTCCTCGACCACCACCGGCGGCCGGACGACCAAGCTCGCCCCGACCGCCCGCACCTCCCGCCTCACCCTCTCGCGACCGACCATGGTCAAGGTGACCGGGCCCGAATCGGTCGTCTCGAAGATCCTGGCGGTGCAGGCAATTGTCGAGCAGGATGTGTTTTCCGAATCCGGTGTGTATGAGAGCCGTATGCGGTATTTGGATCGGTACGGTAATGAGTTGGACAGCACGTATCTGACGTTGGATGCCGATTCGGTGAAGATGAACATTTCCGTAACCGAAGAAAAAGAAGTGCCGCTGCAACTGGAAATTTTGAACAGCGCCGGTGGGAATGACAGCACGTATCTGAATGTTGAAATCGAGCCGAAAACCATTATGATCACGGCAAGCGCGGATATTTTGTCGTCCATCAACAGCGTTTCGCTGGGGAATTTGGATGTGTCCGAAATCACTGGTACGTATCATCAGGAGATGGACTTGATTTTGCTCAACGGCGTGAAAAATATTGATAATGTTACCAAGGCAAAGGTGACCATCAATATGGACAAAATCGTTACCAAGCAATTTACGTTGTCTGCGGCACAAATCAAACTGGATAATTTGCCGAGCAATGTAAAAGCGCAGGTGGTTGAACAATCGGTCAAGGTGACCGTGCGCGGATTATCGGATGATGTCAATAAACTGAAAGCAACGGATTTGACACTGGCGGCCGACTGTAAAAATATTGCGCAAACGGCGGGAACCAATCGGATGAGCGCGTATGTGAAATTTCCGCAGGATGCCAAGGTGGGCGCAGTAGGGAAGTATGAGCTGACGATAAAGGTATCGTAACGGCAATCCCCCTCCGCATTTCTTTTGCGGAGGGGGATTTTTTTCAACAAGGCACGGCGACGCTTCTTGCCAAACAATTTGTGCCTTTTGAACAGAAGGGAGATTTTTATGGAACAAGAGGGGATTGTCATAAAAACGCAAGGGCAAACGGCTACAGTGTCGGTGCGGCGCCGCAGCGGCTGCGGGGAGCATTGTGTGCACTGCGGTGCCTGCGAACACTCTTCGGAAATATTGGAAGCTTTTTGTACGATTGACGTGCAAAAAGGGGATCGGGTGCGGGTGCGCAGTGAGTCTGCACCGATCTTGTTTGGAATGATCGCCCTGTTCGTGTTTCCGATTTTGTTGCCGTTGGTCGGTTATGTTGCGATGACGCAGCTTTTCTCAGCGGCGGTCGGCGGTGTGACGGCGGCGGTATTGCTTATCGGCTGTGCGGGCTTGGCGGTGTTTTTGAACCGTTCACCGATGTATTTGCGCCAAACCAAACCGTGTGTGGTTGCTAAGATAGATAATACTTGCAATTCCGGACGTATTGATATATAATAAGCTTTCAAAGGAGTGAAAAAAATGCCGGCATTATCACAATTAACAAAAGAACAGTTACAAACGCTGCATACCAAGTTGATGGCATCGTACGAGGAATATCGGGGAAAAAATCTCGCCTTGGATATGTCCCGAGGGAAACCGTGCGATGAGCAATTGGATCTCAGCGAAAAAATATTAAAAACCGTCAGCAGTACGGAAGACTGCTTTGCCAAAAACGGCTTGGACTGCCGCAATTACGGTCTATGGGACGGTATCGGTGAGGCAAAGGTGTTGTTCGGTGAGCTGCTGGGGATTGCTCCGGAGCAGCTGGTGCTGGGCGGCAACTCCAGCTTAAATATGATGTACGACACCGTTTCCCGTGCCTATAATTTTGGATTTTTCAACAGTCCGCGTCCCTGGGGAAAGGAATCGGTCGTTAAATTTTTGTGCCCGTCACCGGGCTATGACCGCCATTTTGCAATTTGCCAGTTGTTCGGCATGGAAATGATTACCATTCCCATGACGCCGACGGGACCGGACATGGACGCGGTGGAATATTATGTGGAAAACGACAAGGCGGTAAAGGGAATTTGGTGTGTGCCTAAGTATTCCAATCCGCAGGGCATTACATATTCGGACGAAACCGTGCGCCGCTTTGCACGTTTAAAACCCGCGGCGCCCGATTTTCGGATCTTTTGGGACAACGCTTATGCCGTGCATGATTTGTACGACGAGCACGATCATCTTTTAAATATCTTTGATGCGTGCAGCGAAGAGAGCAATCCGGATATTGTGATTTCTTTCAGCTCCACCTCCAAAATTTCTTTCCCGGGCAGCGGTGTGGCCATTATGGCGGCCAGCCCCCGGAATTTGGAATTTATGAAACAACAGATTTCCATTCAAACCATCGGACCGGATAAGCTCAATCAGCTTCGCCATGTAAAAGCCTATAAGAATGCCGACGGCGTGCGCCATCACATGAGAAAATTGGCGGATATTCTGCGCCCGAAATTTGAAATGGTTCTCAATGTTTTGGAGGAAGAGCTAAGCGAATATCAAATCGGCTCATGGTCACGTCCGCGGGGCGGATATTTTATCGGCTTTGATACACCCGAGGGATGTGCAAAGCACGTATATCAGCTTTGCAAGGACGTGGGCGTTGTATTAACTGATGCGGGAGCAACCTATCCCTACGGCATTGATCCCAAGGATCAAAATATCCGTCTGGCGCCCAGCTTCCCCAAACTGGAAGAACTTGAGCAGGCCATGCATGTATTCTGTACTTGTGTTAAGTTGGCGGCTGTTGAAAAAATGCTGGAGGAAACAGAGCATGCATGATCGTTATGAGAGCCCTTTCGGCGCTCGCTACGCAAGCAAAGAAATGCAATATATTTTTTCGCCGAAAAAAAAGTTTAAAACCTGGCGCCGTCTGTGGATTGCACTGGCCAAGGCCGAAAAAACGCTCGGCTTGCCGATTACACAGGCACAAATTGACCAGATGGAACAATTTCAAGAGGATATCAATTTTGATGTGGCGGCGGAAAAAGAAAAAGAAATTCGCCATGATGTAATGAGTCACGTGTATGCATTCGGCGTTCAGGCGCCGCTTGCCAAACCGATTATTCACTTGGGCGCCACCTCGTGCTATGTCGGCGACAATACGGATTTGATTATCATGCGTGAAGGGTTGCGCTTGGTGCGCGAAAAGCTGCTGACCGTGATGGACAACCTCAGCAATTTCGCAGAAAAGTACAAGGGGATGCCTTGTCTGGGGTATACGCACTTGCAGCCGGCGCAGCTGACAACGGTCGGCAAACGTGCCACATTATGGCTCAATGAGTTTTTAATGGATTTGGATGAGATTGATCATCGCATCGGCGAGCTGCGGCTGTTGGGCAGCAAAGGAACCACCGGAACGCAAGCCAGCTTTTTGGATTTGTTTGACGGGGATTATGATAAAATCGAGCAAATGGAAGAAATGATTGCCCGTTCGTTTGAGTTTGACGGCGTTGTACCGGTGTCCGGACAAACCTATTCCCGCAAAACAGACGCGCAGATTGCGCAGTGTCTGTCCGGTATTGCGCAAAGCGCCTATAAGTTTGCGGGGGATATGCGTTTGTTGCAAAGCTATAAAGAGATGGAGGAGCCTTTTGAGAAAAAACAAGTCGGTTCTTCTGCGATGCCCTATAAGCGCAATCCCATGCGGTGCGAACGAATTTGCGCCTTGGCGCGGTA
Organism: uncultured Eubacteriales bacterium; assembly: GCA_934378025.1. Taxonomy (GTDB): domain Bacteria; phylum Bacillota; class Clostridia; order Oscillospirales; family QAKW01; genus Firm-08. The sequence goes on from CAKRPM010000048.1 coordinate 3,840, forward strand.
TGTGATGGTGGATGCGCTCAATCCGGTGATGACAACCTCCGTGCAGTTTTTCGAGCGAACGCTGGACGATTCCGCCAACAAACGGATTGCCATGGCAGAGGCCTTTTTGGCAACCGACGGGATTTTGAACATTTTAATCAATGTTACCGACGGTTTGGTGGTATACCCGAAAATGATTGAGCAGCGCATTATGAACGAGCTTCCGTTTATGTGCAGCGAAAATATCATGATGGAAGCGGTTAAAAAAGGCGGCGACCGCCAGGAATTGCATGAAAAAATCAGAATTTATTCGATGGAAAGCGCCCGTGAGGTAAAGCAATTCGGGAAACCCAATGATTTGATTGATCGAATTTGTGCCGATGCGGCGTTTGGAATGGACAAACAGGCGGCAATGGAAATTTTGGTGCCGGCAAAATATATCGGCTGTTGCGAGCAACAGGTCGATCGATTTTTAGAAAAATATGTCCGTCCCCGCTTGCAGCATTTTCATAAGCAGGCGGCCTCGCTCACGGTTTAGGATTCTTAAAAACGTTACAAGAGGTGATTATATGAAGTGTCCGTATTGCGGTTTTATGGAAAGCAAAGTGGTTGATTCCCGCCCGACGGAGGACGGCGAAAAGATCCGTCGCCGCCGCGAATGTATTCAGTGCGCCAAGCGATTTACAACCTTTGAGGAAATCGAAACCATTCCGCTGATCGTCGTTAAAAAGGATCATACGCGCGAGCCGTTTTCGAAAGAAAAAATCATTCGCGGTTTAATGAAGGCGTGCGAAAAGCGGCCGGTCAGCATGGAAACAATGGAAAAAATCGCGTCGGAGATCGAAAATAAACTTTGTAACAGTATGGCAAAAGAGGTTACAACAACGTATATCGGCGATTTGGTGATGGAAAAACTCAAAGCATGCGATGACGTTGCTTATGTCCGTTATGCTTCCGTGCATCGGCAATTCAAAGATATCAATTCTCTTTTTGAAGAGGTTTCCAAAATATTAAAGGATAAGTAGAGGATACATCATGAATTTATTTGAAAATGAATATGACGGCGAATTGAATTTTGAAATTACCGACAAGCAGGTGACAGAAGAGAAAATCACCATGGATCTTTCGGCAGAGTATAACGGTCAAACGGTCGGCTTGCAGGTCAGCGTGCCGCTGCTGCGCCGTAAAATGCTGTTTAAATCGGCAACATTTTTAAAGGCGGGCTCGCCCGTGATACTTTCTTCTTTGGGCGAACAAAGCGATCGCTTTTTGCAGGCGTTGGACGAAATCTGGAATCCGGATTTTGAGGTGGAACACGCTTTTTCCGAGGAGCCGGTCGAACTGGAGTACAGCTTGCTGAACAAGGATTTGTACGATTGCCTGACCGAGAAAAACTATTTAAAGCTTTTTGCGGATATCGATTTGGAAACCGGGGATGATTTTGATAATATTAATATGGAAATCGGATTTAATTTCAACCTCGGACGCAATCGCGCTTCCTTCGTGGAGAAAAAGAAAGAATTGCGCGATGATTTTGCCGCTTTAATTATGGCATAAGAGTTTTTGCAAAAGAGTTGACAAAACAAATATAAATATGATATAATCACTGTTGCCGCTTATGCCGGGTAGAATTGGCTTGCCAAACCTTGCGTAGCGAGTTTTAAAAAAGAAAGTGAGGTGCTTTGTATGTTCGCTATTATTGAAACCGGCGGAAAACAATACAAAGTGCAGGAAGGCGATGTGATTTTCGTCGAAAAATTGGCAGGAGAAGAAAATTCGACTGTTGTGTTTGATAAGATCATTGCGCTGGGCGACGGATCTGATATTAAAGTCGGTGCACCGTATATTGATGACGCGAAGGTTACCGCCAATCTGATCAAGTCCGGTAAATCCGCAAAGATTATTGTTTACAAGATGAAGCCGAAAAAGAATTACCGTCGTAAACAGGGTCACAGACAGCCCTATACCAAGGTTCAGATTACGGCGATTGAAGCGTAATGACTACGCTGCGTATGCTTCGTGACCGACAGGGCTATTGGGGCTTTTGCTGCACGGGGCACAGCGGATATGCCGAAAGCGGCGAAGATATTGTTTGCGCCGCCATTTCCGCGCTGACGCAGTTTTGCGTTAAGTTTGCCGAAATGCAAAAAATCGGTCATATCCTGACCGCTCGGGAAGAGGAGGCGGTTCTTGAATGTCGGGTGACGGCATTTTCGCAATCGTTTTCCGATTTGTTGGCGGTTTTGGAAGCGGCTGCGGCAGATTTGCAGCAGCAATTTCCCGAGTATATTCAACTTGAAATGATGGAGGTGTAATGATCATGAAACTGAACATTCAATTTTTTGCACATAAAAAAGGTATGGGCTCTACCAAGAACGGCAGAGATTCCGAATCCAAAAGACTGGGTGTGAAAAGAGCGGACGGTCAGTTCGTTTTGGCGGGTAATATTTTGGTAACGCAAAGAGGAACCAAAATTCATCCCGGTAATAATGTCGGCCGCGCTTCGAACGACTCGCTGTTTGCACTGATTGACGGAAAGGTCAAATTTGAAAGAATGGGCAAGGACAGAAAGAAAGTTTCTGTTTACGCCGTAGAGCAGTAAGTTTTCGATATTCCCGAGCATAATACGTTCGGATAATCCCGAGCATAATATGTTCGGGATTATTTTTTAGTGAAAGGAGGCGTTGCAGTGTTTATTGATGTGGCAAAAATTCACATTAAGGCCGGAAAGGGCGGCGACGGAGCCGTATCTTTTCATCGTGAAAAGTATGTAAATGCCGGCGGACCGGACGGCGGCGACGGCGGCAACGGAGGCAACGTTGTTTTTGTTGTCGATGAACATTTAAATACTTTGATGGATTTTCGTTATAAGCGAAAATATGCAGCGCAAAACGGTGCAAACGGATCTTCCAACAATTGCACCGGTGCATGCGCAAAGGATTTGGTCATTAAAGTGCCGCGCGGCACTTTAATAAAAGAAGCGCAAAGCGGCAGATTGATGAAGGATATGTCGGATAATACGCCTTTTATTGCCGCAAAAGGCGGCCGCGGCGGTTGGGGCAACCAACATTTCGCCACGCCGACGCGTCAAATTCCTCGGTTTGCCAAACCGGGACTGGACGGAGAAGAGTTTGACGTTCGTTTGGAGTTGAAACTGATTGCCGATGTCGGACTGCTCGGCTTCCCGAACGTCGGAAAATCCACGTTTTTATCGCGCGTTTCCAAGGCCAGACCCAAGATCGCCAATTATCATTTTACAACCCTGACGCCGAATTTGGGCGTTGTGGAGATGTTTGAGGATCATCCGTTTGTGTTGGCGGATATTCCGGGATTGATTGAGGGCGCGGGCGAGGGCGTCGGACTCGGACATGCCTTTTTGCGCCATGTGGAGCGGTGCAGATTGCTGCTGCACATCGTGGATATATCCGGCTCGGAGGGGCGAAATCCGGTGGATGATTTTGAGATCATCAACGGGGAGCTTGCCGGGTACAGCCCGCTTCTTTCGTCGGTGCCGCAAATTGTCGTCGGAAATAAGGCAGATGTTGCACAGGATCCGTCCGTTGTGCGGGCATTTGAAGAACATGTCCGTAAAAAGGGATATGAATTTTTTGAAATCTCCGCAGCAACCGGTCAAGGCATCCGCGAACTGATCGCGCATACGGTTTCGGTATTGGATACCTTGCCGCAAACCAAAGTGTTTGAAGCGGAATTTGTTCCGACGCCTGCGGTGCCGTCGGGCGCCAAAAATCACGATTACACCGTACGGAAAGAAAACGGTATATTTATTGTGGAAGGCGAATTTATCCGCAAAATGATGGAGCGTGTGAATTTCAGCGACGGCGAATCGATTGCTTATTTTGAGCGGATTTTGCGCGATAACGGCGTGATTGATCAATTAGAAGAAATGGGCGTGCAGGAAGGCGATACCGTTGAAATTTACGATTTCAGCTTTGAGTATGTGCGCTAAACATCGCTTTAAAAAGGTTTTTAAGATCGGCGATATCATCGTGATTGCCGTGGTGGTGGCCGCGGCGCTGATCCTTTTCGGACAATTTGCCGGCAAGGGCGGCGAGATTGCCACGATTTCCCGCAATGGGCAGACCTTGTACCGAATTGATTTGTCCGACCCGGAAAATGAAGGAAAAGTTTTTCGGGTGCAGGGCACGTATACCAATGAGATTTGTGTGTCCGACCGAAAAATCTATGTGCGTTCTTCGGATTGCCCCAATCAGTCGTGCGTACATAGCGGCAAAATTTCGCAGGGGACCATTTATTGCGTGCCCAACGGTATGAGCATAACGGTGGGGCGGAAGGTGGACGCGGTGAGCCGATGAATACAGCAA
>CAKRPM010000049.1 GCA_934378025.1 uncultured Eubacteriales bacterium
CTTCCAAAAGCGCTTCCCTGTCTTCTTTTGCGCGAAGCGGCGGGTTCATCTTGAAGCGCCCGTCCTCCTGCAGGTCCTCGTCGGTGAGCACCAGATAGTGCGGCGCGGTCTCGCAGCTGACGTCCAGCCCCGCTTTTTTCGCCTGTCGGATCAATGCCACGCTTTCGGCGCAGGAAAGGTGACAGGCATGATATTTGCATCCCGTTTCGGCCACCAGCGCCAAATCACGCTCCAGCTGCCGATATTCGCTTTCGGCGCAAATGCCCGGATGGCCGTACTGCTTTGCATACGCTCCGTCATGAATATATCCGCCCGACAGCAGCGATTGATCCTCGCAATGCGCGACAATCATCTTGCCGAGACGTTTGGCCGTCTGCATGGCTTGCCGCATCAGCGCTCCGTCCTGCACGCCGCGCCCGTCGTCCGAAAAGGCCACGCAGTGCGCCGCCAGCCCCTGCATATCCGAAAGTGCCCGTCCCTGCTGCCCGACGGTGATCGCAGCATACGGATGCACATGAATACAGGCCGTTCGGTCGATGATTTTTTGCTGTTCCGAAAGGGCGGACACACTGTCCGGCACCGGGGAGAGATTGGGCATGGTGCAAACATCGCTGTACCCGCCGTGCGCGGCCGCCAAGCAACCGGTGCGGATGGTTTCTTTATAAAAAAATCCCGGCTCTCTGAAATGTACATGAACATCGCAAAAAGCCGGGAATACAGAAACATTTTGAAAACGGGAAAGCGCCCCCATGCCGTCACCGGCATCGGACAACGAAAGCGAAAAATCTTCTTTTACAAACCCACCGTCCCGATAAACATGGGCGTTTTTAAAAATTACGGTCATGGATGGCCTCCTGTTCTTGAGCAAAAATAAAAGCCTGCTTCTTTTAAAAGCAGGCGTAACGCACAAAAAAACTCGGATCGATCAAACGATCCGTATGGCAGTTCTTGAAGGCGTCACAGCACCCTGCTTAAAGACTGATTTTTTCTATTTGCTATTCTATCATACCGCCCTGACAAAGTCAAGGACTTTTTGTCGGCAAAAGACTTGAAAAACCCCAAAAGCCATGCTACAATAAAGAAAAAAATATTGGCAGAGTAGGAAGCCGCGGGTTGCGCGCCGAAAAGGCGCGCTTTAGTGTTCAGGCACGGATTTTTTCTGTGCGCGGTCATGTTTTAAAAATGACTGCGGGACGGGGAGTTGCCCCTGAAACGAATAGAATTTTTTTCTTGCCGTGCGGCGACCGCATCCCGCTGCCGCATGCGGAGCGATCTCCTTATGTGGCAACAGCCGATAAGGAGGTCTTTTTTATGAAAATTCCCGTTTTTTGCCCCGGGTGGTGGCGCGCTTCGGCGGCCGAACTGAAAAATTTGCGGCGCGTCGTTTTCGCCGCGCTTGTCTGCGCGCTGGGGACGCTGGTGGGCGGTATGTATCTTCCGGTGGCGGACAACCTCAGAATTTACTTTACCTTTTTTATTACCGCCATGGGCTGCGCCGTATACGGCCCGATTATGGGGCTGGCCGTGGCTGCCGTGACGGATACGCTGAACTTTCTTTTGTTTCCGTCGGGGCCGTATTTTCCCGGCTATATGCTGTCCGAAATGCTGGGCGCTTTGATTTACAGCGTGTTTTTATATCGGCAAAAGATCACGCTGCCGCGCCTGTTTTGCGCCAAAACACTGGTCAATTTTCTTTGCAATGTGCTGCTCGGTTCGCTGTGGAGCCGCATGCTCTACGGCAAGGCATATCTGCTGTATCTGTACAAATCGCTGATTAAAAACACGCTTTTGCTGCCCCTTGAGGTGGTGCTGCTGGCGGCGTTTTTCGCGGTTATCATTTTGCCGTTTTCAAGGCTCGGGCTGCTGCCGGGGCATACAAAGGAAGATTTGGCGCTGCTCTCACCGGGGCACAGCGCCTTGCCGACCGCGGCGCTGTGCTGTCTGTTCGGCGCCGTCGGCGCCCTGACCTACGGCACGGTGCTGAAAGGCGGCCTGCCCTTTATCATTGCGGGCGGTATTTTGGTCGTCGGCGCTCTGGTTTTGGGGCTGATGCACCGAATCAAACGGCGGCGGTAAATGCCGCGGGGTTGTAAAAGACTTTTGGTTTTTTACAACCCTTTTTTCCGCCGATCAAAAAGCGGAAATTTTCGGATAAGCGGCGTTATTTTTGAAAAACGCTTTGAATTTTTCGGCCGAAAAAGAGTAAACTTCTTTCATCACGGTCATACTAAAGCATAGGCACGGCACTGCGCTGTTGCCGGGGAGGAAACAACATGATTTACACACTGACGCTCAATCCCGCCGTGGACTACATTATGCATCTTCGCACCTTTTTACCGGGCAAAACCAATCGAACCTCAAACGAACAATTTTATTTCGGCGGCAAGGGCATCAATGTATCCCGCATGCTGCACACGCTGGGTCTGTCCAGCACAGCTCTCGGTTTCATCGCGGGATTTACCGGAAAAGCGCTGGAAGCGGCGCTGCAAAGCGAGGGAATTATCACCGATTTCATTGCCCTGGCACAGGGGAATACCCGCGTAAACGTCAAACTGAAGGGCGAGCGGGAAAGCGAATTAAACGCAGCCGGTCCCGCAGTGGACGCCGCGGCGCTGGAGGCGCTTTTTGAAAAGCTGAAAGGGCTGCGCGACGGCGATACATTGGTGCTCTCGGGAAGCGTGCCCGCGTCTTTGCCGGAAGATATTTACGCCCGCATTTTAAACATGCTTTCGGATAAAAAGCTGACCGTCGTGGTGGACACCACAGGCGAAAAGCTGCTGAAAACGCTGCGGTTTCGTCCGTTTTTAATTAAACCCAACAAGGCTGAGCTTGCCGAGCTGACCGGCGCCGACGTAGCTACAAAAGCAGAAATTGTCGCCGCGGCAAAACGCCTGCAGGAAATGGGCGCGCAAAACGTTTTGGTTTCCTTGGGTCGCGAGGGCGCACTGCTGTTGGATCAGGACGGTGCCGTGCATACCCATGCGGCGCCGGGCGGCAAAAGCGTCAATACCGTGGGCGCCGGCGATTCGATGGTCGCGGGCTTTTTGGCCGGCATGGATCGCGGTGCGGAATATGCGCTGCACCTCGGCAGCGCCGCCGGCGGCGCCACCGCCTGCTCGTCGGATCTGGCAAGCGCCGAAGAGATTCAAAAGCTTCTGTAATCCGATACAAACTGCTCACCGATCAAAATCCCTTTTTCAAAATAGGAGGAAATATGAATATTACCGATTTACTCAAGCGGGAGGCCGTGTGCCTTCACGCTAAGGCGCAAAGCCGCGCCGAGGCGATCGATCATCTGATCGATTTGCATCGTGCCGCGGGAAATTTAAACGACGTCGCCGCTTTTAAAAAAGCCATTGAGGCACGCGAAGCGCAAGGCACCACGGCGGTCGGCGACGGCATTGCCATTCCCCACGCCAAAAGCGCGGCGGTAAAGGTCCCGGGGCTGGCGGTCATGACCGTGCCCGACGGGGTGGAATACGGCGCGGCGGACGGAAAGAAAAGCTATTTGCTTTTTATGATTGCCGCCCCCCAAGAGGGAACGCTTCACCTGGAGGTGCTTTCCCGTCTGATGACCCTGCTGATGGACGCAAAGCTGCGCGACAAACTGATGAACGCACAAAACACGGATGAATTTCTTTCTCTGTTGGATCGGGCGGAACACGCGGAGCAAAAAGAAAAACCCACCGACACCTATCGCGTATTGGCGGTCACCGCCTGCCCCACCGGCATTGCCCACACCTATATGGCGGCAACGGCTCTGGAGGACGCCGGCAAACGGATCGGCCTGCCGCTGAAAGCGGAAACCAACGGATCCGCAGGCGCCAAAAATGTTTTAACACCGGAGGAGATTAAGCAGTGCGACGGCATTATTATTGCCGCCGACAAAAGCGTGGAAATGAGCCGTTTTGACGGAAAGCCCGTACTGAGCGTACCGGTTTCCGAATGGATTAAAAATCCCGAAGCGCTCATTCGCCGCATTGAGGCGGGGGAAGCACCCGTCTATCACCACAAAACCAATGCCGCCCAAGAAGCGCCCCGACAAAACGAAAGCGTGGGGCGGCAAATCTATAAGCATTTGATGAACGGCGTTTCCCACATGCTGCCCTTTGTGGTGGCCGGGGGAATTTTTATCGCTGTCGCATTTTTAATCGATACGGCGGCGGGCGTGGATCCCGCGTCGGCCGGCAGTGCATTCGGCACGGTGACGCCGACAGCCAAATGGTTTAAAAGCATCGGCGACTATGCCTTTCGTTTTATGATTCCCATTTTGTCCGGTTTTATTGCCATGAGCATTGCCGACCGACCGGGTCTTTTGGTCGGTATTGTCGGCGGCATTTTGGCCACTACCGGCGCCACCTTTACGGATCCTGCGGCGGCCGACGCCGTTCCGTCGGGATTTTTGGGCGCTCTGTTGGCCGGCTTTGCGGCGGGATATTTGATGTTACTGTTTGAAAAGTTGTGCGAGCGTCTGCCCGAAGCGCTGGAAGGCATAAAACCCGTACTGCTCTATCCGCTGGTCGGGCTGGGCGTCGTCGGCATCATTATGTGCGCCGTAAACCCCATTATGGGACTGCTCAACACGGCGCTGAGCAATGGGCTGAGCGCGCTGAGTGAAAGTAACCTTTCCGTACTGCTGGGCGCCTTGCTGGGCGGCATGATGGCCATTGATATGGGCGGCCCGTTCAACAAAGCCGCCTATGTATTCGGCACCGCCATGCTCACCCAGGCGCAAACCCTGTCCGATCCGAATGTGGCCTACACCATCATGGCCGCCGTCATGATCGGCGGTATGGTGCCGCCCATCGCCATTGCCCTGTCCACCACTTTCTTTAAAAAGAAATGGAATCCCACCGAGCAAAAAAACGGCGCCGTCAATTTTGTCATGGGGCTGAGCTTTATCACGGAGGGCGCCATTCCGTATGCCGCAGCCGATCCCTTGGTCGTGATTCCCTCTTGCGTGGCCGGCTCCGCACTGGCGGGTGCCTTGTCCGCGCTGTTCGGGTGCACGCTGATGGCGCCGCACGGCGGAATTTTCGTATTTGCCGTGGTCGGCCGTTGGTATTTTTATTTGCTTGCACTGGCAGCAGGATCGCTGCTGTCCATGCTTTTACTGTCCCTCTTTAAAAATCCGAAGCGCAATAAAGGAGAATGATTATGATCAGCAAAACTGCCACTATTATCAATACTCAAGGACTTCACATGCGCCCCGCAACGATTTTTGCGGGCGAAATGGGGAAATTTGAAAGCGACGTTACCCTGCGTTTTGACGGCAGGGAAATCAATGCCAAAAGCGTCATCAACCTGATTGCCGCCGGAATCAAGTGCGGCAGTGAAGTTGAAATTATCTGCAACGGCGCAGATGAAACCGCGGCGCTGGAAAAAGCCGCGGAGCTGATCGCCTCGGGACTGGGGGAATAACCGTGCGGCAGATGCAGCCAAGCTTTCTGGACGGCATCGGTACCGGCGAGGGCGTCGGAGTTGGAAAGGCATTTTGCTTTACACCAAGTGAGGTTCACTATACCCCCCAATCGGTCAGCGACATTCCCGCCGAAAAAAGCCGTCTTCATGCGGCCGTGGCCGCCTTTGCCGATCAAACCGAAGCGCAGGCGACCATTATGGATCAAACCTCGGCGGACGGGGAAATCTTGCGCGGACACATCGCGCTGGTGCGCGACCCGTTTTTTGGGGATCAGCTGAATCTTGAGATGGACGGCGGTGCCATGGCGGAAACTGCGGTTGAAACGGTTTGCACACGTCTGTCGGAGCTGTTTGCCGCCGCGCCGGACGAGCTGACGCGCGCCCGTGCCGCGGACATTACGGACATCCGCAACGGGCTGCTGTCTTTACTGACCGGGGCGACCGCCCCGAATCTATCCGAGTTGCCGGAGCACACCGTCTTGGTGACCGATGAATTAACCCCCTCTATGACGGCCGATTTCGATCGGGCGCATATCGAGGGCGTTATTACCCAAAAAGGCGGGCTGACCGCGCACAGCGCCATCATTTGCAAAGCGCTCGGGATCCCCGCTGTACTGGGCGTTCAAAACGCACTGGAGAACATTAACCAAGGGCAAAAGGTCATTGTGGACAGCGCTTGCGGTCGGGTATACACTGATTTTTCGGTAGAATTTCAAGAAAAATATCGAGCCAAACAAGCTCTTTTGGCAAGGCAGCAGGAAAAAAACGCGGCCTTTCGAGGACGTCCCTCCCAAACGGCCGACGGCAAAAAAGTGCAGCTCTTTGCCAACATCGGCACTCCGGCGGAGCTGGACGCCGTGCGTGTCGGCGATGCCGAAGGCGTTGGATTGTTTCGCACCGAATTTTTATTTTTGGATCAACCGTCGCTGCCCGACGAACAGACGCAGTTTGAAGCATACCGCGCCGTCGCGGCCGGTATGCACGGCAAGAACGTGATCATTCGCACCCTGGATATCGGCGGGGACAAAGACATCCCCTATCTGGATCTGCCGAAAGAGGAAAATCCGTTTTTGGGATTTCGCGCCATTCGCTACTGCCTGGAAAATCAGGCGCTTTACCGCACGCAGCTGCGCGCACTGTTGCGTGCCTCCGCTTACGGAAATGTGCATATTCTGCTGCCGATGATCACGCAAACGGAGGAAATTTGCGCGGTGCGCGATCTGCTGGCGGAAATCAAAGAGGAGCTGCGAGGAAAAAATATCCCCTTTAACGAAGATATTCCGCTGGGCGCAATGATTGAAACGCCCGCCGCCGTCCTGATTTCCGATTTACTGGCGCGGCAGGTGGATTTTTTCAGCATCGGCACCAACGATTTGACCGGCTATCTTTTGGCGGCGGATCGCGGCAACGAAAAGGTGCGCTCGCTCTATTCCGTTTTTCATCCCGCCGTTCTGCGCGCCATTGAAACGGTCGGCAAAAATGCGCATGCCGCCGGGATTTCGTGCGGGATGTGCGGCGAGGCGGCCGCCGATCAACGGCTGTTGCCGCTGTGGCTTTCTTTTGGCTTGGACAAACTCAGTGTAACGCCGGGGGCGGTATTGTCCCTGCGGCACAAACTGTCCGCCCTTTCCATGCAGGACTGTCAACATTTGGCGCAAGAAGCCCTGCACTTTTCCTCTGCGCAACAAATCGAGCAATTTTTAACCCGCGCTATCGAAGCTAAGACCGACCTTTAACCCCCTGCCCTTTTGCTTTGATAAAACATCGGGGGATATGGGGCGGCGCCGCAACGAAAACAGCATTTTTGCCCAAAAGTCCTGCGGTCATTATCCGGGGAAAATGTTTTTTATCTAAAACACCGTTTTTGCATAAAAGTCCCCCTCTTTTGCCAAAGGCAAAAGAGGGGGCTGTTTTTGCTTTTTCAAGAAAAATCCGCAGGCTAAACCATCTCTATCGATTGTCAAATACGAATTTTTTCCATTTTTTAATACAGCACAGGCACACCACGCCGCCGATCAATGCCAAAGCCGCCCAGGAAGCAATGGTGACGCTCCACCCGAAATTTTCACTGAGCGCCGCAAAGGCATAGGTGGATAACGAGGAACCCGCATACACCGCCGCGCTGGTAACCCCCGATACGGTGGACACCTTTCCGTACTTGGAAAAGCGATGCGGCAGCTGCGCCGTCAGCAAATGACCCACACCGTATACGCAGCCCGAAACAATAGCGGTCAGCGCCGTACAAATCACCATGCCCGAGGAGGAGAACGGCAGCATAATGCTCACCGCCAAAAATGCAACGCCGTACAGCACCGCCGAGGTGGTCATCAGATCGCCGATCTTATGATACAGTACTGCGGCCACGGAAATGCCGATTACGCCAAACAGCGGCAGCATGGCCGAGGAAAGAATGGACAATGAAGAGGAAAGCTGATAGGTATCAAAAATATATGTCGGCATCCAGGTGGCAATGCCATCCTTCATGGCGCCCTGTACAATAACCGCCCCGCAAATGGGGATCAACCCGGACAGCAAAATCATTTGCTTGACGCCGCTGCCCGTCGGTTTCGTTCCGTCAGCAGCAATCGGGACCGCCGTCGGCTTGGTATTCTCTTTCACGCCGATCGTACCGATTCCCCAGGTGATGGCCATGATCAAACCAAACGCCGCCGCAACTACAAAT
>CAKRPM010000050.1 GCA_934378025.1 uncultured Eubacteriales bacterium
GCTTTCGGGCGTTTCGGCCGGCAATAACAGCTTTGTCTATGACGGTACGCCCAAAACCTTTACCGTGACGGCACCGTCCGGCAGCGTCATTTCGTACAGTACGGACGGCGTCAGCTACTCCACCACCGCGCCGACCATGACCGACGTGGGCAGTCAAACCGTCTATTATCAGGTGGAAAAAACCGGATATCAGTGTGCCACCGGCTCCGCTGCTTTCAGCTTGACGCCCGCGGATATGACGGATATCACCTTTGAGGATCTGAGCGTTCCCTATGACGGCACGGCCAAAAGTCTGACCTTTATCGGCACGGGCGACAGCATTACGTTCAGCTACAACGGCAACAACTACGCCGCCCTGCCCTCCTTTACCACGGCGGGCAGCTATCCCGTTACCGTAACGGTCAAACGCAAAAATTACAACGATTTTGTAAAAACGGCGACCTTAACCATTGAGGCACTGCCGATCGAGGGCATTACCGTTACAGGCTTTATTGGGCTTTATGACGGCACGGCGCACGGCGCCAACATCACCGGTCTGCTGGCCGGCGACACTGTGGAATACAAAGTCGACGACGACTCGTTTGAAACCACGGCACCCACGTTTACGGCGGTCGGAAAGCATACCATAACCGTACGCATCAGCCGCCCGAATTATAAGACGTTTACCGCCGTAGCAGACATAGAGATCCGTCCTGCCATGATCAGCGATGTGCGGGTATACGGTTATCACGGATCGGTGCAAAACGCCCCCAAAACCGTAACGCTGGAAGGCGTACGCGCCACCGATACGGTGACCTATTCGATCAACGGCAACAACTACACGGATACGGCGCCCACCTTTGATACCGTCGGTACGCATAAGGTTTGGGTCAAGGTTTCGCGTGCCAATCACGCCGACGCGGTCTATATGACCCGCGTGGTACTGACCACGGAAGCCGCCGCCCCGTTGTTCTCCCTTTCCCTGCGCCGCGGTTTGACCGAAAGCGCCGATCATAAGAGCTATTCGATGTACTGGGAAATCGATCTGGATCCCACCTACGCCATTGATTACGCCACGGCGGATATCAAGGTGTTGGATTACGGCATCAAATATGCCGGCGACGCCACCGTTTTGGATCAATATGCAAAGGCGCGTCAGTTCGGCGAGAGCACCGACGCACTGAAAGTAAAAACCTACAGCTACGCCGCCAGTGAAACGGGACTGACCCGCGTCTATAAAACCTATTCCTTCCGAATCACCGGCATCAACCCCGGCAAAGTGCGCAGCGCCATGGCGTATGTGCAATACGAGTATAACGGCGTGATCTATGAAGAGTTCAGTGCCATCGACGTATCCACCACCTTGCTGGACGGCTTGATCGGCGGCATCGGCGACACGCTTGAGTCGGACGATACGCTGGACGACTAAACCTAAAATGAACCCGCAAAAGCGGGTTCATTTTTTTCTTGTCAAATAGCCCAAAAAATCGGGTGCGCTTTTGGGTAATTTGCGGATTGTTTTAGCAGGGCAATCATTATATAATAACTGTATATATCTGAAAGGAATCGGTGCAATGTCGAAAAAAATCATTTCGTTTATGTTGATCCTTTGTCTTTTGATCGGGTTCTATCCCGCCGCAGCGCTTTCGGGGAACACCTCCGATACCGACGCTGCCCCCGTCGCCCCGACGGCGGATATCAGCGTCATGAGCTACAATATTCTGGATTGGGACACGCATGCCTCCGGCTATCACACCCCATCGCTGCGGGCGCAAAAGGTCGTGCGTTCCATCGCCCGGCAAAACCCGGACATCATCGGTATTCAAGAGGCAGGCGATTCCGAGGGCAGCAACGGCAATTTTGACTGGAACGACTATCTGCGTGCCGAGCTTGGCAGACAGGGCTACGACTGCCGTCAGCTGACGGAGGAAAGCGTCAAGCCCTCCCGCATGACCATCGGCGCCGGTCTGATGATCTTTTGGAAACGCGATCGTTTTACCAAGCTTTCCAGCGGCAGCGCCCAATATAAAAACATTACCTTTACCGATTCCAAGGGCAATAAAAACACCGATACCAGCCGTTACTATCACTATGTACAACTCAAAGACAACCGATACGGCACCGCGCTGTACATGTTTAACACGCATTTTTCCATCAATCCCAGCGGCAGCATCATTTCAAGCGAGCGTGTAAAGGGCGGGCAATATTACCGTTCGCTGCAGGCCGAGCAGCTATCCGCCAAAATGAAAGAACTGTCCGAGTTTTTGCCTTGTTTTGCCACAGGGGATTACAACTGCTCGTATGACAGCAGTGTGGACAGTGCGGGCGTTTATAACGAACAGCTGTACCGTATGAGCCGCGGCAAGCCCTTTACCTCTTCTTTCAACGTCGCCGACCGCGTCTTTCCGAGCAGCGTCGGCGGCATGATTGACCACTGCTTTATCAATCAAAACTATACCACCGTACGTCTGTGGCAAAAGATTTATGACGATGAGGGCGGCTGGCAGCCCTCCGATCACCGCGCTACTATGACCTACGCCGATTATACGGCGGCGGCCGAATACGGAGCGGGCGCCTACGACCCTGCCAAACATACCCTGGAAGACGCCACCACGGCCGAAAATTACGTTTTTTCCGTGACCCCGGTGTCCGAAAAGGTCAGCGTCAAAATATTTGATGAAAATGAAAAGCAAGTGACCGGTGCGGCGCGGCTTTTGCAGCGCACCAACCGATTTTCCCTTCGCTTTTATAACAATAACGAACTGTACAACACCGTGAACGCCACCATTGTGCGCGGCGATCTGGCCGATCAGCCCGCCCCCATACAAACGGACGAGGGCGAAGCGTATTATTCAAACGGCGCCTATTACGTACTGACCGATCAAGAGAATGTTTCGCCCGTCGTTACAGGCGGCACACTCTATCATGAGGGTGCGGCGCTGCAAACGCTGCCCGCCCCCGCCGGCAAAAGCGATTATACCGTTAAAATCGGAGAAAAGATTTACCCGCTTTATGTTTGCCATCCGAACGCAGACGCCCGGGCGTATTATGTCTCCGGGGCGCTGAGCGGCGCCATAGATCGGGGCGCTTGGTTTGATGATGAAAACGTCATTGCCGTCCGCATGGGAGAAAACGGCTTTGCCACTCTGGCCGAGGCGCTCTCGGCTGCGCCCGAGGGAGCGGATATTTATCTGGCCCCCGGCGTTTATGATGAGAAACTCACCATTACCAAATCGGTCAATCTGTTGGGCAACAACCGCGGGCGTTCCCCCTTGCAGCAAACCGACGACAATCACTGGAGCTTAAGCGAGCGTGCGGCGGAAAGCCTGTTTTGCGGTGAGATGACCACCACGGAAAACGTTCGTCAGCTGGGCATTGACGGCCTTGCTTTCAGCGGAGAAAGCGATCACGGCCCGGTCGTCATTTACGGCAAAAACACCGATCTGACCATAACGCTTGACATTGTCAACAATATTTTCAGCGCCGACGCCACCAATACCGGCAACGGCAGTCAGCTGTATCTCAACTCCGCGATTAAAAAAACAGGGGAAATTAAAGACAACTATTTCGGCGGCAGCACCTGCGGCGACGGCAACTCCTATCGGATGCTCACGCTGCGCAATCCGCGGGGACTGGCCTTCACGCACAACTATATACGCGATTTCCAAAGCACGTGCTTTATCAGCGGCGAGGTCGCGGACGGCGACAAGCGCGCCGGCAATATTGATTTTATTTTCCGCTCCAACCGTCTGGAAAACTGCGGTTCGATCAGCACGGTCATCCGTTCCGTTTTTGACGGCGGCGTCGGAAACGCACAGTTTTATTACAACGACTTTATCCGTTGCGGCTATCCGAATGCTTCCTCCGCAATTTATTTGAGCTTTGAAGAATTTAATGGCAGAGCCACCGAATACGAAAAGTGCGCCGTCACCGTCATGGGCAACCGCTTTATCAACTGCTATCGTTCCCTGGCCTTCATCCGCAACAACAATTTGCAGGGGGACGCTTCGGCGCTTTCGCTCACCGTAACGCAAAACCGCTTTATCGAGCCCAATCAATACCAACGCGCCGCCACCATCAATATCAACGCCTGGCTGACGCCCGAAAAAACGGTACAGCCGGCCGACTGGCAAATCGGCTATAACTATTTTTATTCTTCGGTCAACAACAGCTGTGCGCCGCAGGACTTTATCACCAATAAAACAACCACCCTGCCCGCACTGCCCTATTACACCGACACGTATTTTAGCGCGCTTAGTGACGGCACCACCCCCGACGCACCGAGTGTCACCGTTTTGAAAAACACCTTTGAATATGACGGATCGCCGCATACCCCCCGGCTTTCCGTGCCCGAGGGCAGCTTTGTGACCTACAGTACCGACGGCAAGGTTTACTCCTTTACCGTTCCGAGCATTACCGGTGTAGGTGCATTGACCGTATGGTATCAGGTGGAAGTGCCGGGTGCCGCCCCGATTCAGGGGCAAATAACGCTGCGCGTCACCCCCGGCGTTGTGCGGGGCGTTCGCTTCGCCAGCCAAACGGTGACGTACGACGGCCATGCTCATTCTTTGACCCCCGAGGGGCTGCAGCCCGGCGATCAGGTCAGCTACACCTACAACGGCGTCAGCTATGTCAGCGCCCCCACCTTTATCACACCGGGCAGTTATGAAATCACCATGACCCTCAAGCGGCCCGGCTGCGCCACCATACACTATACCGCCACACTGACCATCCGCCCGGCGCAAATAACCGATATCACCCTTTCGGGCTATCAAGGCGTGTATGACGGTGCGCCTCACGGCGTTCGCCTCAGCGGCACGCTGGCAAGCGATACCGTGGAATACCGAATCAACGACGGCGCGTTTACGCAAACCGCCCCGCAGATGACCGACGCGGGCGAATACTCCGTCACCGTACGTGTTACCCGCGTGGGCGTCGAACCGCTGCTGCTGACTGCAAAAATCGAAATTACCCCCGCGCCGCTGACCGACGTTACCGTCCTCGGGGTTCGCGACGGGCAGGTGATTTTGGACGGTACGGTCGATGAGATAGCCTATTCCGCGGACGGCACCGCGTTTTCCGAAACGCTGTCGGAAATTCCGAGCGGTCAGGCCCTGTGGGTACGCGTCCGTCGGAAAAACTACGCTCCGCGCATTTTCCTGCTGGATTCCAATGAACAAAGCAGTCCCTTCCTTCTTTCGCTGTTCCGCGACGAGGGAACGCTGCGCCTGAAAATTTCCTTTGCAGAGGGATTTGACGGCGCCACGCGGGACGTGCACATTTTGGCCTGCGGCCTATTGTACGGATCGGCCGACAAACTGTTTGCCGCCCCGCAAAGCAATGCGACCATCGGCCATGAAAGCGAAACCGGGCTGACCCGTCTGCCCGAAACCACGACGTTCGCCGTACAAGGGGATGCGCGCGCCTTTATCCGCTATGAGCTGGACGGAAAAATCTATACCGCGTATTCCCCCATTTCCCTGCTCTAAACACCCCCGCAGCAGCGGAAAGGGAAAATTTCCCGTCAAACCGAAGAAAAGCCGCCTCGGCGGCTTTTTTCGTTTCTCCCGCCAAGAGGTGCGCGGCGGATCAGGCGTTTTCCCCCACGCCGCAAAACTTTTTCGCTCCGATGTGCCGATACGGCGGATATCCCCCATTTTTCCCGCATAGTTGCAAAGACCGGGCGCCTTTCCGGCGGGGGTTCATCAGCAGGCGAAAAACCGCGGCGTTGGCTTTTTTTGTTTCTCCCGTCAAGAGGTGCGCGGCGGATCAGGCATTTTCCCCCCACGCCGCAAAACTTTTGCGCTTCGGTGTGCCGAACCGGCGGATTTTCGGTTGACAAAACTCGTCGAAAAGGCTATGATTATATCGTTCCTGCAAACACATGCCGCGGGCAAACGCTTGCGGCATGAATTGTTTTAAAAAGAATTCTTCTAAGCAATAACAAACGGGCGATCGGAAGGCCTTGGCACCGCCGCCCCCAAAAGTCGCCGTCCCTGCAGACGAGGGAGCGTTCGGCGGCAGAATGGAGTTTTTCAATGCGTCTTCGTAAAAAGAAACATACCGCCGCCCGCATGGAGGCGTGCCGCGGCTTTATTTTATCCGAATCAGACACCGCTGCCTGGTGCGACGCCCCGCGGCTTGCACTGGAAATCGGCGCGGGCAAAGGCGGCTTTATTGTAGAGATGGCCCGCCAAAACCCCGACATTCACTTTATCGCCGTGGAAAAAGAGCGCGACTGCATCGTCATGGCACTGGAAAAAGCAGCGCGCGCCGGGGTGGAAAACGTCCGCTTTTTAGCCATGGACGCCTGCCGTTTGCGCCGCGTACTGCCGCACGGAAAATTTGAAACCATTTACCTGAATTTCAGCGATCCCTGGCCGAAAAGCAAATATGCCGCCCGCCGACTGACCCATCGCAATATGCTGCGGTTTTTCCTGCCGCTTCTTGGCGATGACGGCATCCTGAAATTCAAAAGCGACAATGACAAGCTTTTTGACTTTACAGTCGATGAATGGCAATCGTTGGGATTTGACACGCTGTTTCTCACCTATGACTTGCATCGGGAGTCCGTGCCGAACGTCAGCACCGAATATGAAACGCGATTTTCCCAAGCGGGCGTACCCATTAAATCCATTTGGGTGCGGCCCAACCAAGGCGTTTTTGACAAGCTTAATGAATACGAACATCAAAAAGATCGCTTTTTATACCACGAAATGATTTTCGATCTTGCCGCATTGCCCGACGGGCAGCCCGAGCGGCTGTTTTGTGCGCTGAAAAAAATGAATTTGCCGTTTTTTGTACGCACATCGGACGCGTCACTGGCCGCCATGGCCGCGCCGCTGGCCGAGGCGGTTTTGGCGGAAAACGATCCGCTGCCGCGCACAGAGCCGGAGGACACGGCCTACGTTTCCGACCGTCCTCAGGCACTGCAAGACGCAAAAGACGCGGGATTTCACACCATTGCGCTGGGCTGTGACGCCCCTGCCGACGAACAGGCGGCGACGGCCGACGTCTCGCTGGTTACACTGCGCGCCAAAGAATAAGCGCCCCGACTTTACAGGCGACAGGCAGCACCGCAAAAAAGCCGCTGCCCACAACAGGAAATAAAGCAAAAACCTAATACCGTTTATAGCGGCGATTTGCGTTTGACGGCGCCGAGAAAAGGAGATTTTTGTTATGTCTGAAAAAGTTGTTCTTGTACTGGTGGACGGCATGCGCCCCGACGGCATGCTTTCGTGCGGTCATCCTTTTGCCGCGGAGTTTGTAAAACGCTCCGCCCATTCCATGAACGCACAAACCGTCTTTCCTTCGGCCACGCTGCCCTGCCACATGTCGCTGATGCACAGTGTGGATCCCGATCGGCACGGCATTTTGACCAATACGTACACGCCGCAGGTGCGTCCGGTGACGGGGCTGATTGATCAGCTGGACAAATACGAAAAGAAATGCGCCTTCTTCTATACATGGGAAGAGCTGCGCGATCTCAGCCGCCCCGATCATCTGCACAGGGCGCTTTGCATCAATCAGCATAAGCAGACCGGCACCGATCGCCTGATTACGCAAGAGGCCATCGCCTATCTTCAAAAAGAAACGCCCGATTTTTTATTTCTCTACCTCGGGGAAACGGACGAGCGCGGCGGACACGACTGCGGATGGATGAGCGAAACATATCTGCAGTATGTAAAAACCGCCTGGGATTGCATTGAGCAGCTGTACCGCAGTCTGCCCGAGGGCTACACCCTGATGACCACGGCCGATCACGGCGGACACGACCGCCGCCACGGTTCAAACGATCCGCAGGATATGACCATTCCGATCTGCTTCTGCGGTCCTCGATTTGCCGAAAATACCGAAATCGAAAACCTTTCCATCAAGGACATTGCCCCCACTGTTGCCAAGCTGCTGGAAGTGCCGCCCGTCAAGGAGTGGGAGGGCAAATCGCGCTGCTGACGAAATGCGCCGTCCAAAAAAATGCCGTAATACAAAAACAAGCGTTCGGTGAAAACCGAACGCTTCAGCGTGTCGATAAACCTATCGACACGCTGGCAGACTTCGAAAAAGGAAGGTAAATTTGCCGAACATGGACTTGT
>CAKRPM010000051.1 GCA_934378025.1 uncultured Eubacteriales bacterium
GCACATTCTTATAAAAGGCAATGGCCCGACGCATGAAATCCTCGGGTACGTTGAAGTACTCCGCCAGACTCCAAATTTCGGTAATTCCCTCTTCCCATGCGGCGCAAAGCGCCTCATACGGACAAAGATTTAAAATCGCCCACTTGGTCGCTTTATATTCGCTTTTTCCGCGTTCCCAATCAGGCGCGTGCCGATTGTAAAATTCGCCGGTCAGACAATGGCCGATTTCGTGCCCGAGCATAACGTGTTCATCGGCGGCGGTGACCGTATCATCAATGCCGATGCAGCAGGTTCCGTCCTCGCAAAGCAGCGCCATGGATTTTGTGCGCGGCAGTTCAAAGGCGAAAACGCTGATGCTTTTTTCGTCGGCCAAAGCGTATAAATCAGCGGTGGATAAGGGGTTAACGGTTGTTTTTTTCTTGTGTAAACTTAGCAAATCTTTTTACCTCTTCAAAAGTTTCGTCATCTACGTTCGCACCCCCAAATAATGCGAATTTGATGGCCTCATCATCAGAAAAGGCGTTGGTTCTGCCGATTAGATAATCGACACTGACCTCGAAAACATCCGCAATCGCGGACAACATTTCGGGATTGGGCGTTGCCCCGCCCGTCTCCCATTTGGCGACCGTCTGTTGGCTGACGGAGAGCTTTTCGGACAGTGTTTTTTGGCTGAAACCGGCAGCCTTTCTGAGTTCCTTTAAACGTTGTTCTAACATTACATATCTCTCCCCGTGACGGACTGTACCGTCTGTAAGGTTAGTTTACTACAACAACGCAAATGTTGTCAAGCGAAACTTTATAAAAAGTAGTTGACAACAACAAAAAGTAGTTGTATAATCTACAGCGTACTACAAAACGTGGTACAAACAAAAATCGCCCACGCGGCTGCTTTTGGGGGTGCTTTCCCAAAGTATAGCAGACAAAGTGGGTAATAAAAAGGACAGGAGATGGAAAAATGTATTGTTGCAGAAACTGCGGGTGTATCTTTGAAAAATTCAAAATGGTGTTTGAACCGTTCCCCGATCGGGGCGGCGTATGGTGGGCGGTTTGCCCCGCCTGCCGACTGCCCGAACAGTTCGAGGAGGTGCGCTCATGAGTCGAAGGAGAATGATTGAACCCGGCTTTTGGATGGATGAAAAGGTGGGCGCTCTGTCACCGCGGGCGCGGCTGACCTACATAGCGCTTTGGACGCTTGCCGAGGACAGCGGCGTCGGTCGGGCGCACATGAACTATCTGAAAAGCTCGATCTTCCCGTATGACGACCTCTCGTCGGAGGAGTTTGCTGCTTGTTTTGAGGAAATCCGAGCGCAGGAGATGGTGCGCCTTTTTGAGTGGAACGGTCAGCACTATTACCAAATTCCCAATTTCAAACGGCATCAAAAGCTCAAACATCCGTTGGCGAGCAAATTGCCCGAGATCGGTCCGGACGGGACGGTTTTACCCCCGAAAAACGCCGAAATCGGTGAAAACTCGGCCGGTGCAATTTTTCACCGGGATTTCACCGACGATGAACCGTTTGCCGGTGCAATTTTTCACCGCGATTTCCCCCTAATAGAAGAGAAAAGAAAAGAAGATAAACCAACTCAAGAGAAGCATCCGTTCGGCAGCCGCCGAAACGTTTGGCTCAGCGAGCGCGATTGTGCGGATCTGGTCGGACTGATGGGGGAGGAACGTTTGCGCGCGTTGATTGAAAAGATGTCGATCTATTTAGCGTCGACCGGCAAACAGTATGAGGATTATCGAGCTAATTTGATCCGTTGGCACAATGTCGGCATCCGTCCGAAGAATATGACGGCGGGGAAGGTGCCGCTCGGAGAGATCGAGGCGTCATTGTTTCAAAGAGAGGAGGAGCAGCTGATATGACGACGCGGGAGATGAGAACACTGGCTTTCGCCTGGCGGACAGTGGAACAGGCGGAATTTTTGCTGATCAAAATTATGCGCCTGCGGCAGGAATGTGATCGTTTGGCCGCTAAGGGAGAAGCGCCGATATGGCTGAGCGACCGACGGGCGGCACTGATCGAACAGGAGGTGCGCGCCAAACGGATCTTGACGGAAAGCGCGTCGGATAAGGCGTACTTTGAAGTCATCCTCGACAGCTGCCCCGACCGACAGATTGAACAGATTTTGCGCCTGCGCTATCAAAAGCAGTATGACTGGCGCGCCATTGCCCAGCGGTTGGGCGGGGGCAACAGCGCCGAAAGCGTTCGTAAGCGCGCCTGCCGATATTTGGCGGGGCTGTCCGTACGGCACTGATTTTGCTCCGAAATGTGCGCCGAGGGACTTGGCGGACATCGGCGTTCGATTGCGGCCGTCGTCCGTCGGCTTTTGTACAAAGTATACAAAAAAACGTCGGATTTTTTTAAGGTGCGGCGAGGGAAAAATCATTGCTTTTTCGATCGGTATGTTGTAAAATATAACATGTATAATAGACGAAATATATTATGCGGATTTCAAACCGCGGGAGCGCGGTTATTTCTCGCAGCGAAAAGGAGAGAAAGCTATGAGCATCACACAAAAGAGAGTGCTTGCATGGGTACTGGCTGTTTTGATGTGCGTCAGTGCGTGCTCTGCGTTTTGTCTGCCGTCCATGACGGCGGGCGCGGAGAGTGCGGCCGATCCGTACGCCAAAATCAATGCCACCGCCCTGCCGGACGGGACGTTTGAACCCGCGGCAAACGTGTACTTTTTGGATAAGTCCCTGGCGGCTAAGACCGTGGGCGAATCGGTAGAGTACACCTACGGGGACAAGACGACCTGGGGGAACGGCGTGACCTACTCGTTGAGCTGGGGCGTCAATCTCTTTAACAACTATGCCGATCTGTACAAGGCGGCCAAGGCGCAAAATGCGACCTGGGCGGCGGATGTTGCCAGCGGCAACGGGGAAGCGGTACTTGTTTTCGCCCCCGGCTCCAACGGCTCGATTTACGGGTCGACGGAATACGCACTGCCGGATGGCGTGACCGATCCGAAGAAATCGGAAATGTTCACGCTGTACTACCTCGGACCGCAGGCGGGCAAAAGCCCGGTGGGCACCAACCGCTCGGGAAAAGCGGCGGCCGACACCGCCAATGACCGCAGCTCGGACACTTCCCGCGAATTTGTATGGAACTCTACGTTTTGGTTTTCCAAAAACGTTATCGCCCATTTGGACGGCTTTGCGGGAACCGGAGGCCTGAAGATTTATTCCGAAATGGCGTACGCCGGTATGTATCTGGAAAACTTCTATGCCGATAAACTGGGAACGACCAGCTCCTGGGCATCCTTTGCCATCGGCGGTATGTCACGCAACACGCTGTTCCACATGACCGATTGCTTGATCAAGTATGACGGAACGTACAATAACACCAACAACAGCTACATCTACAGTAATGATTTGGTAATGGACAACGTTGTGTTCACGGGACCCAGCGTATTGGCCAAAAACGATCAGTATTTCCAAAATCAGCATATTCAGTTGCTCCCGACCCCCAAGGGCAATGCGTCCGCCAATTTCTACGGTGAGCAAAAGGAAGCACCGCGGATGCTGGTGCAGAACAGTGCGTTTGTTGATTGGCAAAGCGCTCACTTGTTCCGCTTCAACATGAAAATAGCGGACGCTTCGGCCTATATGAGCTATTCCGATCATGCGATTGACGTCACGTTCCGCAACAACTATTTCTATGATGTGGGTACGTGCACCGGCTCTCAGAGCGATCTGTTGTATGTCGACAAGCCGACGGATATCAATGCCTCCAATAATTCTTGGAAGTTGAATTTCTTGGACAATACGGTCATTTTCTCGCAAGAGATGGTGTCTGCGAAAACCAAGTACATGATTTTGATTAACACCAACGGCAACACCGGTACGGGTGCGAATGTGATCAATCTGAATTTCAAGGGCAACCGTATTGTCGGTTATGCCGAGGATAATCGGATTAACTATTTCTATTCCTGCAACGGTTTGGTGGATCTGTCGGGCAACCTGTTTACCGATTATGAGGGCAATGTGCAGCCGATCGTCGCCTCCTATGTCGGCAATAACTTTACCACCAACTACAACGTATCCAACGATTTGTATGTTTCCGGTAAAATGCAGGGCGGTATCCGCGAAACCTTTGCCGTGCGGCAAATCAACGGCGGAAAGGACGCTGTGGCGTGCTACAGCTTTATCGCACAAAAGAGAGCCAATTCTACCAAGGCGACCAAGCATCTGAACGCCGCGCTGACCGTTTGGCTGAAAGACGGCGTGACCTACGATGCCAAAGACTTTATCTCCTTCGATAATAAAAATGTAAAATATCTCGGCTTATACGAGGATGCGGACTGCACGGCCGAGGTCACCAGCGTGACCAAGCAGACGGTGAACGGCCTGTATGCCAAGGCCTCTTTGACCGAGGGCGGCACGACCTGTACGGTACTGTACAAGATCAATCTGCCCACCACGCTCAACATTGTCGATCCGACCGGCGCCAAGGAATACACCTTTAACGGTGTGACCTATCGCGACGGTGAAAAGGCGGCGGACGGTATTACGGCGAAATTTCATGATACCTACGCCAAGGCCTACAGCGCTCATGTCAACCCCAATGTTTCGGCGGCCAACGGTATGACGGACATTATTGTCATGGCGCCCGGCACCTACGATTTTGCCAGCCAGTGGATGGGCAAGAGCGTTTGCGTCGTCGGACCGCAGTTCGGTGTAAACCCCTATGATGCGACGGCGGCTGCCACCGGCGGATATGCCAACGGCAGAAGCTTTGATCCTTCGACCGAGGCAGTGCTGAAAGGCTTTTTGGGTGCCGCGGCTGACTCCAGCCTTTCGTACGTCTTTGACGGTTTGGCCTTTACGGGTATTCAAACCGTTGAAGTTTCCGGCGCTCCGAAAATTCCGGATTTGTATCAGACGGTGGTCATGAGCAACCTGATGATCGCCACCACGCAGAACAACGGCCCGGTACTTATGGCCGATAAAAACGGCGTCAGCGTTCATAAGACGCTGGATATCACCATGCACGGCATTGTGTATGAGGGCAAGGATATTGATCGTGTGGCCGCCGCGGCGGATACCGGCTGGTTGGTTTTGGCACGCGCCAATTTCTTCAGAGCCGACAACATCGGTATTTTCAACGATGATGTTCGCACCAAAGACGGCAGCGCCGCCAAAAACCGCGCGTTCTACATCACTTTGACGGACGGCGCTGTTGCCCAGTGGACGCCTGCCAAGACCGTCTGCAAACTGACGGATTCTACGATTTATAATTCTATGCGCGACGGAATTTTGTATTCGTTGCGTGACGGCGCTTCCATAAACGCCAACTTTGACTATTATCCGGGCGGTGCGGAATTTACCGTCAGCGGCGTGCAGCTGCTGAATCCGAAATCCGACAACTATCTGTGCGGCGTGCAAAACGGCGAGCAGACCGGATCGGCGAAATTCATCAAATTCACGATGACCGACAACCTCATTCGCAGCGAAGATCAAAAGGCCAAAGCGGTTGCCAACTATCAAACCGGGAACTACACGAAGATCGCTTCCTTTACGGACGATTCCGTGATTCGCGATAATATCTTCGATGTGAAGCTCGGCACCTCCTTTGCCATGTATGCCGGCAATAAGATCAATGTAGACGAGAACATTTACAGTGCCAACACGGACAAAGGCTGGGTGGTGTACCCGCTGGGCAGCTCCACCGGTATTGAAAAGTCCGATTGGTATTATGTCGGCAGTCATAAGAATACCGATTTTGCACTGGCGGATAACGGCTATAAAGCCTTTTCCAACGACGGTGTAAATCTCTACAATCTTGCGACGATTTCCGCCAAAGGCGCGCTGACCAAAGACAGCTTTAAGGTCGGCACGGGTGCCGCGGTAACGGCACTGTACGATGAAAGCTTTAGCGAAATTGACACCATTACCGATGACGGAACCTACTATGTTTGCGTTTCGATCGGCAGTGATAAAATGCTGACCAAGGCGACCCTCACGGTTTGCAAACATACCGAAACGCATGAGGAAATTACCAAACAGCCGAGTTGTACCGAAAAGGGCAGCAAGAACGTTGTCTGCGACAACTGCGGCGCGATTTTGGACGCCGGTGTGGAAATCCCCGCCAACGGCCATACCCCCGGCGAGTGGGAAACCGAAAAAGAAGCCACCTGTGTTGATTCGGGACGTCGGGTGAAAAAGTGCACCGTTTGTCAGACGGTTGTGGAAAGCGAAGAAATCGACCCCACCGGGATTCATACCCCGAGCGAGTGGATCGTATTGCAGCCTGAGGACTGCATGAATGACGGTATTGAGATTAAAAAGTGCCTGGTGTGCGATACGGAACTGGATCGCAGAGCCATTCCCTCCACCGGTGAGCATAACTTTATCGGCACGGTGATTACGCCGGCCACCTGTACAACAGACGGCGAAATCGAATATAAGTGTAACGGCTGCGGCACGACCTTCCGTGCGCCGCTGGACAAAAAAGGCCATCAGTACAAGGCCACCGTTACCCGGGCTGCCACCTGTACCGAGGACGGCGAAATGACCTACGTTTGCGAGAATTGCGACGATACGTATACCGAGCCGATTCCCAGCAACGGCAGTCATAACTGGGGCGACTGGACGATTATCATTCCCGCCTCCTGCTCGGCAGAGGGTTCTCGCCGTCATACCTGCACACGCTGCAATTTGACGGAAAATGAACCGATTCCGACAGTACCGCATACCTATTCTCCGGACTTTACCATCGATATTCAGCCGACCGGCACGGTGCGCGGTGAAAAATCCCGCCACTGCCTGCTCTGCGACAGCCGTACCGATATTACGGATCTCGGCTTCTGCGGACATGAGCATACGGACGGTAATTGGATTGTTGACCGCGAGCCGACTTGCACGGCAGCGGGCGAAAAACATCAGGTTTGCAGCGACTGCGGCGACGCTTGCAACATTACTTCCATTGATATGCTGCCGCACAGCTATAAAACCGATCACGTTATTACCGAGCCGACCTGTACGGAAAACGGCACGGCCGCTGTGGTTTGTACCGAGTGCGGTCATACCGATACAGAGACGTTGCCCGCCACCGGGCACAGCATCGGCTACTGGAAAGTGGCAGCGAAACCGACCTGCACGGCAGTTGGTCGTGAAGAGCGCAGATGTACCAAGTGCGACGAACTGATGGCAACCCGTGATGTTCCCGCCACCGGACACAGCTTTGTTTGGGCAGTGACCACAGAGGCTACCTGCACGGCAGAGGGTGTGGAGAGTTATCTGTGCAGCGACTGCGGCTATGTGGACAGCACCCGCGCCATTGCGGCGCTCGGCCATAAAGAGCATTACATCGAAAGCGTTGCACCGACCTGCACCACCGACGGCATTCGCACCTATATTTGCGATCGCTGCGGCAACCAACATACCGAGGTCATTGCCGCCACCGGTCATAAGGCGGGCGCTTGGGTGACCAAACGTGTTGCCACCACCCTGAAAGC
The DNA here is from genome assembly GCA_934378025.1 of uncultured Eubacteriales bacterium. Taxonomy (GTDB): domain Bacteria; phylum Bacillota; class Clostridia; order Oscillospirales; family QAKW01; genus Firm-08. Next base: position 7,461 of record CAKRPM010000051.1, read on the forward strand.
CGGTTTGAAAGAGCGGTCTTGCACCGTTTGCGGCACCGTGGTGGAAAGCAAGGCGATCGATCGTTTGGATCCGATCAATTCCGCTGCGAAGTTTAAGGACGTTTCGTCCGGTGCCTGGTATAAAAATGCGGTGGACTTTGCAGTCGGCAGCGGTTTGTTTGCCGGCACCTCCGCCAAGACGTTCGATCCCGAAGTCAAAATGACGCGCGGCATGCTGGTCACCGTTTTGGGCAGACTGGCCGGTGTTGACGCATCGAAATATACGACAGCATATTTTGAAGATGTCAGCAAGAGCGCCTACTATTTCGGGTACATCGAATGGGCCAGACAGAATAATATCGTTTCGGGTACCGATACGTATATCTTTGAACCTGATCGTGCGATCACCCGTCAGGAGATCTGCAAGATCATGGTGACATTCAGCGATTATATGAACATTACGCTGACCAAAAACTTTGCGGCCAAGAAGTTTGCCGACGCGGCCAGCATTTCTTCCTGGGCACGCGGCTATGTAACCACTTGCCAGCGCGCCGGTATCATCAGCGGCGACACTAAAGGCATGTTCCGTCCC
>CAKRPM010000052.1 GCA_934378025.1 uncultured Eubacteriales bacterium
CAACTGGCCGCACGCGTCGGAAAAAGTCAGGCAAGCATTGCCAACAAGTTGCGTTTGCTTAAGCTTCCGGTACAGGTACAAGCCATTTTAACCAGCCATAACCTGACCGAACGGCATGCCAGGGCGCTGTTGCGGCTGCCGGACACCGCAACAATTTATAAGACGGTCCAAGTCATTATTGAAAAGCATTTGAACGTTATCCAAACGGATGAGTATATCGATAAATTGCTCAACCGTAAACCAGCGCCGATTCGCACGGCGATTATCCGCGATCACCGCCTTTGCAAAAACACATTGGACAAGGCCATCCGGCTCATCAAAAAGGCGGGCATAAAAGCGCGTACCGTCACCAATGAAGGCGATGATTATATCGAATACATTATACGTATTCCCAAACATTAGCAAAAAAAGCTTACTCGGCTTTTTTGATTTTTCTTTTTCTTTTTCTCTTTCTCCGTCTGCCGTCGTTTTCCCCCTCTGGCGGCAGACAAAGCAAGCGGGCACCCCCCACAGGTGCCCGCTTGCTTTTTTGTTTCACGTGAAACATTTACGAGGCGTTGACACACAATGTTTCACGTGAAACGCTATATGTATTATTTTTTTAAAAAATCTGTGAAAACTCTTTAAAAATGCAATGGTATATGCTATAATACCAAAAGACATAGAGAAATTTTGAAAAGACACACTGAGTAAAAGTGTATAGAGGTTTGCAGAATGGGCAAAATAATTGCTATCACAAATCAAAAAGGCGGCGTCGGAAAAACAACCACCGCGGTCAATCTTGCCTGCGCCATCGGCGAAATGGGCAAAAAAGTGCTGCTGGTGGATTTTGACGCACAGGCCAATGCCACCAGCGGATACGGGATTCTTCGTCAGGATATCACCCATTCCGTTTACGATGTCTTGGTCGGAGCCGCCGAAGCGCGGGACTGTATTTTACAGACCAAAGCGCCGGTGGACGTGCTGCCCGCCAACAAGGCGCTGGCCGGTGCGGAAATTGAGCTGGTAGACATTGAACACCGCGAAACCCGATTAAAAAAAGCGCTGGACAGCATACGGCATCTTTATGACTATATTTTTATTGATTGCCCGCCCAGCATCGGCTTGTTGACATTAAACGCTTTGACCGCGGCCAATTCCGTCTTGGTACCCATTCAATGCGAATACTACGCATTGGAAGGGTTGTCCCAGTTGGTTGCTATCATTAAAAAAGTAAAGCAAAGCTACAATCCGTCCCTGTATTTAGAAGGCGTGCTGCTGACCATGTATGACGGCAGACTGAATTTGACTCTTCAGGTAAAAGAAGAGGTTAAACGTTATTTTGGGGATAAAGTCTATAAAAACGTTATTGTTCGCAACGTACGGCTGAGTGAGGCGCCCAGTCACGGCGTGCCCGTGCAGCTGTATGACCGATATTCCAAGGGTTCTTTGGCCTATCGGGAGCTGGCAAACGAATTTATTGCGGCACAGAAAGGATCGGCAATATGAAAAAAGGACTCGGAAAAGGGCTGGATGCCATTTTTGAAGACAACGACTTTAAAATCGAATCGCCCCGTCCGCATGAAGGGATTCACGAATTGCGCATTGCCGATATCGAGCCAAACCGTGATCAGCCGCGCAAGCACTTTGATGAAAATGCTCTGGCGGCCCTGGCGGAATCCATTGAAAAGCATGGCTTGATTCAGCCGCTGTTGGTGGAACCGATGGAGGACGGCCGTTATCGGATCATTGCCGGCGAACGGCGCTGGCGTGCCTGCCGCATGGCGGGGCTGGAAAGCGTTCCTGCGGTAATCCGCACCATGAGCGAGCAGCAAAACATGGAGATCGCACTGATCGAAAACCTGCAGCGGGAGGATTTAAATCCGATCGAAGAGGCGCTGGGCTACAAATCCCTGATTGAGTTGTTTCACATGACCCAGGAAGAGGTGGCAAGCAGCGTGGGGAAATCCCGCCCCGAAATATCCAACCGCTTGCGGCTGTTATCCCTGCCGGAGCAAATCATGGATTTTGTCAGCAGTAAAGAGCTTTCGGCCGGACATGCCCGTGCTTTAATGGCGTTAGAAGATGCAGACTTAATGCTGGCCTATGCCAACAAAATTATTACCGAAGGGCTGTCGGTGCGGCAAACCGAGGCACTGGTGCAAAAAGCAAAGCGCCAAAAGAAGGAGCCGACACAGCTTTCCGTCGAAGTGTTGCAGGCATTGTCCGATCTGGAAAAGGCGGCCAGCGAATCTGTCGGCAGCCGTGTTGTGATCCGTCACAATGCTAAAAACAAAGGAAAAGTGGAAATTTCCTATGCTTCCGTGGACGAACTTGAAAAAATCATCGATATACTAAAAGGTGGTGAAGTACATGGCGCATAAAGAAGAAAATTTGACGCCGCCCGCACCGCAACAGGCTAAAAAGCCCGAAACCCCGGAAACCCGCGTCGAGCAAGAACTGAAAAAAGAGAAAACCAAGCTGGTCGAATTTAAAAAGGACGTTCGCTTTTTATGGATTTACGCAAGTATTTTTTGCGTCGTTCTGCTGGCACTGGTCGGCGGCAGCGCCGTTATTCAACGAAAAATTCATCGGCAGGTGGAGGGATACCGCGAACAAACCGCGGCTGCACAGGATGCAACCACCTCCGCAAAATCAAGGCTGAACAATATTCAGGATGAAAACACACAGTTAAAAAATTCCAACGAAGCGCTGTCCTTTGAAAACGAAACGTTAAAAGATGCCGCCAAAATTGACGGCCGATTGATCAAATCCGCCAAAGATACCATTACCGAACTGGAAAAGCTTTCCCGCGTGGGTCGCTTATATCTCACCAAAAAGGCTGAGGCGGCATCACTTTTTGAAACCATCGATCCCGACCTTTTGCCGGAAAATGCAAAAGAAACTTATCAATATTACGAGGAGAAACTGAAATAATGCTGGACGTTAAATTTATTAAAGAAAACAAAGAACTGGTAAAAACCGCCGTGCACAACCGCTGCATGAATTTGGACGAGGAAATTGACGAGCTGTGCCGCCTGGACGAGGAACGCCGCGCACTGATTTACGATGTGGAGCAAAAAAAAGCGCAGCAAAACGCCGTTTCCAAAGAAATTCCGAAGCTGAAAAAAGCCGGCGGCGACACTGCGGCGATTTTTGCGGAAATGAAAGCATTATCGGCAGAAATTAAAACCGACGACGCCCGTCTGGATGAAATCAACGCACAAATTCAAAAAATTCTCTATGACATTCCCAACGTCCCGGCCGAAAAAGTGCCGGTCGGCAAGGATGACAGCGAAAATGTGGAAATGCGGAAATTCGGCACGCCCCGTGATTTCGACTTTGCTCCCAAGGCCCACTGGGATTTGGGCAAAGATCTCGGCATTTTGGATCCGGAAACCGCAGGAAAAGTCAGCGGAACACGTTTCCATTTCTATAAAGGAATGGGCGCAAAACTGGAACGCGCCATCATCAGTTTTTATCTGGACAATCATACCGACGCCGGCTACACCGAAGTTCTGCCGCCGTTTTTGGTCAATCGTGCGTCCATGACCGGCACCGGTCAGTTGCCGAAGTTTGAAGAGGACGCATTTAAAACGACCGACGATTTGTTCCTGATTCCGACGGCCGAGGTACCGGTAACCAATATGTACCGCGGCGATATTTTGGACGGTTCCGCCCTGCCGATTCGCTACTGCGCCTACTCCGCATGTTTCCGTGCCGAAGCGGGCAGCGCCGGCAGAGATACAAGAGGATTGATTCGTCAGCATCAGTTTAATAAAGTGGAACTTGTAAAATTTACCCGTCCCGAGCAATCCTGGGAAGAGCTTGAAAAACTGACGGCGGATGCCGAGCATGTATTGCAGCTCTTAGGTCTGCCCTATCGTGTGGTTCGTCTGTGTACGGGCGATTTGGGCTTTTCCAGCGCCATGACCTATGATATTGAGGTTTGGATGCCATCCTACGGTCGGTATGTGGAGATTTCCTCCTGCTCGAACTTCTTGGACTTTCAGGCCAGACGCGCCAACATCAAATTTAAAGACGATCCCAAGAGCAAGGCGCAGTTTGTGCACACCTTAAACGGTTCGGGGGTTGCGGTGGGCAGAACCACGGCTGCCATTCTGGAAAATTATCAAAATGAAGACGGCAGCATTACCATTCCCGAAGCGCTTCGTCCCTACATGCGCGGTGCTGAAAAGATTGAAAAATAATGAAAAAAGTGAATCTGTATTCCGATGGCGCCTGCAGCGGAAACCCCGGTGCAGGCGGCTATGGAACAATCTTGGAATACGGTGAAAATCGGCGGGAGTTTTCAGAGGGCTTTGCCGAAACCACCAACAACCGCATGGAGCTGTTGGGCGCAATTATCGGGCTGGAAGCACTGAAAGAGCCGTGCGAGGTCACGCTGTACAGTGATTCAAAATACCTTTGTGATTCCATTTCAAAGGGATGGCTGTACGGCTGGCAGAAAAAAGGCTGGCGCAAAGCCGATAAAAAGCCGGTGCTCAATGTTGATTTGTGGCAACGATTGCTTCCGCAATTGGCCCGCCACACTGTAAAGATCGTTTGGATCAAAGGGCATGCCGGCCATGCCATGAACGAGCGGTGCGACGCTTTGGCGGTCGCCGCCCGCCAAAAGATCTTAAAATAAGCTTAAAAATATCCGACTTGGATATTTTAATATATATAATAAGAGGTGAACTTTTATGGGAAATTTTGTATACGCAGATAATGCTGCTACTACAAAAGTCAGAGGTGAGGTACTGGAGGCCATGATGCCGTATCTTACCGAATATTACGGCAATCCGTCCAGCATGTACGAAATCAGTGACGTCACTGAAAAGGCCATTCTGAACGCTCGCCAAACCATTGCCGATTGCATCGGCGCACGTCCGCAGGAAATTATTTTTACCTCTTGCGGCAGTGAAAGTGATAATATGGCGCTATGCGGAATCATGCGCAAAAACAAAGGTCATATTATTACTACAAATATCGAACATCACGCCATTTTGCACACGGTTCAGGCTCTGTGCAAATACGAGGGTTGTACGGCGACCTACCTGCCGGTTGACGCAGATGGGTTGGTTACCCCAGAGCAACTGGAGGCGGCAATCACACCGGATACAAAACTGATCTCCATTATGCTTGCCAATAATGAAATCGGCACGATTGAACCGATTAAAGAGCTGGCCGCGGTCGCAAAGAAACATAAAATTCTCTTTCATACAGATGCCGTGCAAGCCGTCGGGCATATTCCCGTAAACGTGAAAGATCTGGGCGTGGACATGCTGTCCGTCAGCGGACACAAATTCGGCGCTCCGAAGGGAATCGGCTTTTTATACGTACGAAACGGCGTTTTCCCCCTGCCGCTTATTAACGGCGGTCAGCAAGAGCGCGGCAAACGCGCCGGAACGGAAAATACCGCTTTTATCGTCGGCATTGCAAAGGCGCTGGAGCTGGCAGTCAAAGAAATGCCCGAGGTTAATGCACGCCTTACCCGTATGCGTGACAAGCTGATTGACGGAATTCTTGCGTCGGTTCCTTATTGTCGCTTAAACGGCAGCAGAACGCACCGTTTGCCCGGGAACGTCAATGTTTCTATTGAATTTATTGAAGGGGAAGCGTTGCTCTTGATGCTGGACATGAACGGCATTTGCGCGTCCTCCGGTTCTGCTTGTACCACCGGTTCTCTGGATCCTTCCCATGTTCTGCTGGCCATCGGCCTTACCCATGAAGTAGCACACGGATCTCTGCGCATTTCCTTCGGACACGACAATCAAGAGAGCGATGTGGATTACATTCTGGAAAAACTGCCTGCCATTGTTAAGCGGCTGCGCGATATGTCCCCGGTTTGGGAAGACGCTTTAAAGGCCGGCATTGCAAAAGATTATACATTATAAAGAAAGGAAAAATTATTATGTACAGCGATAAAGTTAAAGATCATTTTGAACATCCGAGAAATGTCGGCGAAATTGAAAATGCTGACGGGATCGGTGAAGTCGGCAATCAAAAATGCGGCGACATTATGAAAATGTATTTAAAAATCGAAAACGATGTCATTGTAGACTGCAAATTTAAAACCTACGGTTGCGGCGCGGCCATTGCGACCTCTTCCATGGCCACCGAACTGGTGAAAGGAAAGACCATTCAAGAAGCGCTGGCGCTGACCAACAAAGCAGTTATGGAAGCGCTGGACGGTCTTCCCCCTGTAAAAGTGCATTGCTCCGTTTTGGCGGAGGAGGCGATCAAAGCCGCTCTGCTGGATTACTATAAGAAAACCGGGCGCGAGGTGGACTTTGACGTTCCCACCGGATGCACCTCCTGCTGTCACAACTAATAAAGCGGGCTGCAAAAACGTTGTTTTTGCAGCCCTTTTCAAAGGAGAGCCGATTTTATGGCGAAATCTACCGGTCAAAAACTCAGACTGTTGTATTTGATGCAACTTTTTCGCGAGCAAACCGATGAGACGCATCCGCTGACTCGTCAACAGCTTGTAAATCTTTTGGAAAGCCGATACGATATTATTTCCGAGAGAAAAACCTTTTATGACGATTTGGCGTGCCTGCGGCAATTCGGCATGGAGATTGAAAAAACGGGCAAGGGCGGCTACTTTCTCGCCGCTCGAACCTTTGAAATGCCGGAGCTGCGGCTGTTGGCGGACGCGGTCGGCTGCAGCCGTTTTATTACCGAAAAGAAGAGTCGAAAACTGATTGAAAAGCTGGCCACGCTCTGTTCCCTTCATGAGGGGAATTCACTGCGCACGCAAACCGATCTGACCACACGCAGAAAAATGATCAACGAGAGCATTTATTACAGCATCGACGCAATCTACCAAGCCAAAAACGAAGCGCAGAATATTTCGTTTTATTATTTTAACTGGAGCATCGGCGCCGATGGCCGCCCGCAAAAAGAATATCGTCACAACAAAGCGCGCTATACGGTTTTGCCGCTGAGCGTTGTTTGGAACGATGAAAATTATTATCTGATCGCCTTTGATGAAAAAAGCCGGCAAATTCGCCACTATCGAATTGATAAAATGGAACAGCTCGATTTGGAAGAGCGCCCCAAGAACATACCCTTTGCGCCGGAAGAATTTAACGCCAACGAATACGTTTCCAAGCTTTTTAATATGTACGGCGGAAAAGAAGAGCAGGTTACTTTACGATTTGATAAAGCGCTTCTGGGCGTTATGATCGATCAATTCGGTACGAATGTTATGCTGCGGCCGGACGGCGAAAACTCTCTGAAATTGATTACAAACGTTGTCACCTCACCGCAATTTTTGGGCTGGCTGTTCTCTTTGCAGGAACAGGTTGAAATTCTTTCCCCCGAGGACTTGCGAAATCGATTTTATCAGCAAAATAAGGCGCTTGAAAACCTTTACCAACCCGAAATTGATACATAATTTTATAAAAGGCCCGTCTTTTGGACGGTCTATGAAAAAAGGAACAGCAATACTTGCTGTTCCTTTCAGACTGTCGAAAAAGTCGGTCAACCGCAAGCAAAGAAAACATGAGTCTATTTTTAAGCGGGAAAATTAAAGTGTATTTTTTGCTTTATAGTTCTTGTTAAAAACAAGAAACAGCATTAGAAAGATCCCGAAATCATCGAGATTTTGGGATCTTTTGCTTACTTTCACCGAACATGGACTCTACCGTATATACATACGCCGACAAGTCCTTGTTCGGCAAATTTACCTTCCTTTTTCAAAGTCTGCCAGCGTGTCGATAAGTTTATCGACACGCTGAAAGGAACAGCAATACTTGCTGTTCCTTTTTTGTGTTATCAAAGAACAAGGCGCCAAAATCTGCGTTTCAGGCGTACCCCTGACACGCAGGGCCGTTTGCCCGCGGATAGGCGCTCTTTGCGTACGAAAGAGCGCACAAAAAGTCCCCTACGGTGCTGAACTGCCCCAAGTTGTACAGACAGTACAAAAAAAGCCTACTTGATGTAGCAAATTAAATTTTAAGAAACAAACTG
>CAKRPM010000053.1 GCA_934378025.1 uncultured Eubacteriales bacterium
ATTCCGGGAAGCATCCATGATGTGAAGCTAATTATTCAATTCAAATAACAGTGTCCAGAAAACTGGGTACATATCAAGCTTATCCATCGTTCTTTGGTGGTTTTTGTTATTGACTTCCTTTTTCGATACGGTGACAAAAACTCCTGTCTAAGACCGACAGATATATTATTTCGTCACGTTCCCCCGTTTTTTACTGATCAAGTTCGGCAAGACCGGCTTCCAGCTGTGTTTTCGAATCTTTTACCCAGTTGTCAACCGTTCCGAACCAAGTGATCATTTCATCATACTTGGCGTCCTCAAGATCCTCATCACTTTCCAAAATATCTTTGTATTTTGAAAGCAATGCAGACATCTCCTGGAAAGTTGAGATCAGCTCATCATCAATTTTGTCAGCGTTGTTGTTGATCAAAGTGGCAATTTCATTAAACGATTGGCTGGTTTTATTAAAAACGTCAATCGCCTCTTGCTTCTTTTCATTCTCGCCACAGCCTGCCAATGCAAGCAGCATGACAAAAATCATAACCACCGATACAACTACTTTTACTTTTTGTTTCATTTGGGTAATCGCCCTCCTTAAAAATTATCTTTATTATTTTATCATAATGCCTTTTATTCGTCGTATTTTTGCGTGAAACGTTCATTTTTCGGAGCGAAATGCAACTGCCCATGGTTGAAAAATAAACAATCATATAGTAGAATATGTTTGAGGAGTGATTTTATGTTACGTATTGCTGTTTGCGATGATAGTCCCGTTTTTTTGGAAAAAGCCGTAAATTTGATTCGGCACTGGGTCGATCAAAGCGGTATTTCCGCCGAGATATATTCCTTTGACAACGGTGACGATTTGATCGACAAAAATGCGACGATGCGGATGGATATCGTGTTTTTGGATATTATCATGCCGATGCTCAACGGCATGGATACCGCGCGGGAATTGCGGCAAAAGGACACGGCTGTACGTATTATTTTTCTCACCTCCTCACCCGAATTTGCGCTGGAAAGCTATGAAGTAAAGGCGCAAGGATATTTGCTAAAACCCGTCGGATATGAAAAAATTAAAGAAATTTTGGATGAATGTGCCCTTTTTTTTGATGCCGAACCCAAAAATTTCGTTTTAAAAACGACTTTCGGATATCAAAAGTTGTATTTCAGCGATATAGAATATGCCGAAGCGCAGAACAAAAAGGTAATTTTTTATTTAAAAAATGAAAAGTCCGTTTTATCCACCGAGCCGCTTCATTTTTTTGAAAATCTTTTGACCGATCAAAACGGCTTTTTTAAATGCCACCGCAGCTATCTTGTGTATATGCCGAACGTTGATCATTTCAGCAACACGGAGATTATTACAAAATCCGGGCGAAAAATCCCGATTGCGCGCGGCTATGCAAAAGCCTTTAAAGAAGCATATTTTCAACTGATGTTTAAAGAATAAGAAAAGAGATTACCACCATGCTTTTAAATTGTTTAAGCTTTTTGCACAATGCAACAACCCTTTTGTTCGGTGTATATATTTCAGCGGCATTTCTCGGCGTAAAAATGAAACGAAAAAGCGTCTTAACGCTGCTCGTTTTTTCCCTGTCGGTAGGGATTGTTTATGTTCTGTCTTATATATTTTTCGGAGAGCATATCACCAAGGAAATATATCCGCTGATCGTTCATCTGCCGCTGACGCTTTTTCTGGCAGTGTACTACAAATTTAATGCGGCGCTTTCGGCACTGTCGGTTTTAATCGCCTATCTATGCTGCCAAATCAGTAACTGGATGGGACTGGCCGCCAAAGATTTCACCGGATCTGAAATTGTTTATTACAGCACCCGCATTGTTACAACGGTTGCCGTTTTCATTGTACTGATCAAATTTGTCAGTACCGCCACGTCGCAATTACTGCAAAAAAACACCCAATCCATTCTAATTCTCGGGTTTTTGCCGTTTGTTTATTATTTGTATGATTATATTGCCGGCGTTTATACCGGGCTGCTTTATTCGGGGCTGGCCGTTGTAACCGAATTTATGGGCTTTGTTCTTTGTATTTCTTATATTATATTTCTCTTTATTTATTTCAAGCAGTATGAAGCCGGTAAAGAGGTTGAACAGCGCAACCAATTACTGAAAATGCAGTATACCCAATCTAAAAAAGAAATCGAAGCCATCAAACGATCCAAACGCGATGTTTCAATTTTGCGGCATGATATGCGGCATTTTTTGCTGAATATTGCGGCGTTTATCGAAAATGATGAAAAAGACAAAGCCCTTGGCTATATTAACGAAATCATAGACGCCACCGACAGGACCGCGATGCAGCAATACTGTCAAAACGAAATCGTCAATATGATTCTCTCCTTGCACGAAAATCAAATCCGCACTCATAAAATCGACTTTCGTTATACCATACGTATTCCCGAAAAGCTGCCCTTTTCCGATGTGGACATTTCCGCCATTTTATCCAATTCCTTAGAAAATGCCATTCAAGCGGTTTCGGTTTTACCCGAAGCGGATCGACTGATCATTTTAAATATGTACATGAACGATACAAAACTTTTAATTTCTGTCAAAAATAATTTTTCGGGAGTCGTAACTTTTCGGGACGGTTTGCCGCTTTCCAAAGAAGTCGGGCATGGATTCGGAACGCAGAGCATCCGCTATATTACAGAAAAATTAAAAGGAAATTGTCAATTTTCCATCATTGACAATCAATTTACCCTTCAAGTGATTCTATAATATCGTAAAAACGAATGATATTTCTGAATATTTTTCGAAAATTCATAAAAAATAATTCGAAAATATAGGATTTTTTTCCTTTTATTGCAAAAAACATTTGGCCATGTTATACTACAAAAGAGGTGAAAGTTATGGTTAAAACAGTAAATTACAGCTATGCAAAACTGTTAAAGTTTTGCACGGACGCGTTTCAAAAGCTCGGTTTTTCGGTAAAAGACAGCGAGATTATCAGTGATGTACTGCTTCTTTCCGATCTGTACGGCATTGAATCGCATGGCATGCAGCGTATTGTTCGATATCATAAAGGTATCGAAAAAGGATTGATTCACGTTGATGCGAAACCGGAAATCGTCTTTGAAACACCGGTGTCGCTTGTGATTGACGGACATGACGGCATGGGGCAGCTTAACGCTCATTTTGCTATGAGTCAAGCCATTCAAAAGGCCAAAAAAAGCGGCGTTTGCCTGGTGACGCTTCGCAATTCCAACCATTTCGGCATTGCCGGATACTATGCCAAAATGGCGGCAGATCAAGGATATATCGGTTTTGCCATGACCAATTCCGAAGCGATCATGGTACCGACCTTCGGGCGACTGGCAATGCTCGGTTCAAATCCGATCGCCATGGCTATGCCTGCCGATCCCTACCCCTTCTTTTTCGACGCTTCCACCACGGTGGTCACACGCGGCAAGCTGGAGGTCTACAACAAAAATGAAAAGGCACTGCCCGACGGATGGGCACTGGATTCTGACGGCAACGCAAGCAACGATGCCGCAAAAGTGTTGAAAAACATTGTTTCCAAAGCTGGCGGCGGTATAATGCCGCTGGGCGGCAATACCGAGCAAAACGGCTCGCATAAAGGATATGGCTGGGGCATGGTGTGCGAAATTTTCTGCTCCATTCTCTCACTCGGAATTACCTCAAACCATACCCATATCGACGGAAAAGGCGGCACCTGCCATGGCTTTGCTGTCATCGATCCCGCCATTTTCGGTTCGCCGGATGAAATCAAAAAACATTTTTCCGTCTTTTTGCAAGAACTTCGCGACGCACCGAAGGCCGATGGACAGCCCAGAATATACACACACGGCGAAAAAGAAGCGCTGGCCTATCAAAAGCATTTAAAAGACGGTATTGACGTCAATATCAACACACTGCGAGAAATGGTACAATTTTGCTCCTTCGCCGGGCTGGATCCAAAAGAATATTTGGGCGATATTCAGTTTGACGAGGAAAAAGAAAGTTCTTATGATTAAAAAAACGACGCACATCTTTCGATGTGCGTCGTTTTTAGTTAAATCTTAAAGCATCGTTGAATGTCATGGCTTTTTCCGAGTACCAAAACTGTTTGATTTTCCAAGAAAACACTTTCCGGCGTTATTTGCATGTTCATTTTTCCGTCCGATTTTATTGCCAAAATATTGATATTATATTTTTTTCGAATATCCAGTCGCCCGACGCTTTTATTGATCCAATGTCCGGGCACCTTGATTTCAAAAATCGCAAAATCATCATCCAACTCAATATAATCCAAAATATGATCCGAGCTGTAACGAATTGCTGTCCAATCCGCCAACTGTTTCTCGGGATAAACCACCTCGTCCGCCCCGTTGCGCAGCAAAAACTTTGCATGGACATCCCGACTGGCGCGGGAAACGACAAATTTTGCACCGCATTCCTTCAACAGCGAAGTGGTTTCCAACGAATTTTGAAAATTGTCACCGATTGCCACAATGCAGACATCAAAATTGTCCACGCCGATCGAACGCAAAAAGTTTTCATTGGTTGCATCGCCGATTTGACCGCTCGTTACAAAAGGAAGTACCTCACTGAGCCGATCTTCCCGATGATCGACTGCCAACACTTCATGTCCCAATTCATTAAGCTTTTCGGCAACATGTTTGCCGAAACGACCGATTCCGATCAATAAAATTGATTTCATAAAACGTCCCTACCCTATCATGATTTTTTCTTGCGGATACTTTGCGTATTCCGCACTTTTTCTTGTAGTGGCAAATACCAGCGTCAACCCGCCGATTCGACCCGTAAACATTAAAATGATCAAAATGATTTTTGATGCCATTGAGAGCGTCGGCGTAATGCCAAGCGTCAATCCAACCGTCCCCACGGCGGATGCCGTTTCAAAAAGCGCTGTGATCATCGGCAAATCGTCCAGCATACTGAGCAAAATTCCGCCGACGACGCACAAGAAAAGATACATCATCAGCACCGCCACCGCACGATAAATCGCCTCGGTAGAAATCCTTCGCGAAAACAAAGACGCCTCTTCCTTTCGGTGCAAAACCGCCTTGGCGGTTGCAAATAATACGGCCAATGTCGTCATCTTCATGCCGCCGGCTGTTGACCCGGGGGATCCGCCCACCAGCATCAGGGCAATCATAATCAGCTTTCCCGCATCACTCATAGCCGATAAATCCACCGAATTAAATCCGGCCGTTCTGGGTGTAACCGCCTGAAAAACCGAAGCAATCAGTCTTTTTTTAATTGGGAAATCCCCAAATTCAAAAAAGAAATAATATAGCGATGGCAGCAAAATCAGCGCGACACTTACCGAAAGCACAACCTTTGTCTGCAGTTTGTATTTTCTGAAACGAAAACCTTCGTTTTTGATATCCGACCAAGTTAAAAATCCGATTCCTCCGACAAGTATCAAAAGCATTATGATGAGGTTGATCGGCAATGAAACGGTATATTCCGTCAATGAGGAAAATGGCGTGTGAACCCCCAGTAAATCAAATCCGGCATTGCAAAAAGCAGAAACGGAATGGAACAGAGAAAGCCAGAGGGATCGAATCGGTCCGAACTGTTTAAAAAAGCATGGATACAACAGCAGCGCCCCCAAAGCCTCCGCCGAAAACGTCACCTTAACAATAAAGCCGAGCAGCTGAATAATGCCGCCGATTTGCGGCGCCGACAACGATTCCTGCACAACATTGCGCTGCGCTAAACCGATCTTTTTTCCGGACAAACGCACCAGTGCGATCGCAACGGTAATTACGCCCATACCGCCGATTTGAATAAGCAGTAAAATGATTGCCTGTCCGAACATTGACCAATAGGTTGCCGTATTTTGTGTAATCAAGCCGGTCACACAAGCAGCCGATGTAGCCGTAAAAATCGCGTCCGAGAAAGGTGCGCCTCGCCCGTCGGCAGTTGAACAAGGCAGCATCAAAAGAAACGCCCCCAGAAGAATTATGGCAAGGAAGCCCAGCATAATCAATCTTGCCGGTGACGATCTGTTAATTTTCAAAGCAAAAGAAAACAAAAGCAACCCATCCTTTCATAGGTTGCTTTTATTATATAACAATAAAGTAATTCTTACAATGTTTTTTATAATTTTTCCAGACCTAAATAATCCAGCAGGCCGTTATAGATTCCCTGTGCAAACTGCGGCTGCATGGTTTGAAGCTTTTGCGCGTCTTGCGCATTGGTAATATACGCAAGCTCCACTAAAATGGCCGGCATCGAAGTACGCCGCAAGACATACAGCGAAGAATTTACGCGTACCCCATTATTTTTGGTGCCGACTTGTTCAACAATCTGCGCCAAAACATTTCCGGCCAGATCGTATGCCGCACCGCTGTCCCGATAAACATAGACCTCGCTACCGTTGGCCGATGGATTGGTGCTGGCATTGCAGTGAATACTGATAAAATAATCGGCAGGCCAACTATTGGCCGCCTCCACACGCGCACGAAGACTTGTTGCATTGGAGGTACCCAGCACCGTTTCCGGCGTTGGGCGCGACAAACGAGCTTCAAAGCGCGGATCATCACTCAGCAACTGATAAAGCTGTCTGCCCACCTCAAAGTTGATATCCTGTTCACGCAGACCGTTTCCCTCTGCACCGGCGTTAAAACCCTGTGGATTATGTCCTTGATCAATATAGATTTTTATTGCCACAAAATCACCTCGACCCATTTTATGCGCGAGGAAGACAAAGGGACACCGCTATATGAAATTTACTTTAGAGAGCCACGGTTTGATAATATGAATCGGCAACCGATTTTTTCCGGCGCCGTATCCGATCCGATTGGGGCGCAGCGCCAATCCATGAAAATCACTGCCGCCGGAAACATACAAATTATGTTTTTGGCAAATGTCGCAAATTGTGTGTACCTGTTGCTCGGTAAAATCGTAGTAATAAGCTTCCAGTCCATCCAGCGGATACTGTTGAAGGATATTTTCTATTTCCTCCATAATCATCGGAACATATTGGTACGGATGCGCCATAAAGGCCAAACCGCCGCAGTCATGGATTAACCCCACCACTTCATCAATTGTCGGAAACAGCACGCTTTGATCAACAAAAAGCGGATGGTTCTTATCACACATCATTTTCCGAAAAAAAGTTGAAAATTCTGTTTGCTGCATTTTTTCCGTTCCGCCGAAAAAGCGGGCGTTTTCGGGATGTTTTTTGATTTCTTTTAAAAACGCAAACTTTCCGGTTTCTCTGGACGGATCAAAAAGTGCTTCCGGCGCCGTTTCCATGGTTTGGCAAAAAGCCTGATCCATTACCACGCCCGCACGACGAAAAGCCTTTAAATTGACCGCCGCTTCCCTTAGCTGTTTTTCGCGGAATGAATATACATGTTTCGGTAGCCGATCGATCATTTTTTCCGAACAAAATCCGTATCCGAGAATTTCAATAATCGTACCTTTATAGACTGTATTTATTTCAACTCCCGGCAATATTTTTCCACCAAATTTGCTGCGTAAAGACGGATCCCGCAACTCTTTATAGGTACCTACCGAATTGTGATCGGTAATTGACAACACGCTCAATCCCTCTTGTTGCCCTGCGGTTAAAACGTATGCCACATCGTGTTTGCCGTCCGAGTGCACAGTGTGCGTATGAATATCAAAAAATTCCATATTACTGCTCCTTCATTTTACGCAGATATTATACAGAAAAATGAAAACCGTGTCAACTTTTTATGACGATGTAACGAAAGAGAAAAATCCCGCAGATATAAGTAAAAATCCCGTTCACTTTAGTGAACGGGATTTTTGGAGGTGCCACCCAGATTTGAACTGGGGATAAAGGTTTTGCAGACCTTGGCCTTACCACTTGGCTATGGCACCGTATTTTTTTGAAAATTAAAAGGCAAGAAAAAAATTCTCGCCTTTTAATGGTGCCTCCGGTCGGAATCGAACCAACGACACGGGGATTTTCAGTCCCCTGCTCTACCGACTGAGCT
>CAKRPM010000054.1 GCA_934378025.1 uncultured Eubacteriales bacterium
TCGTAAAAGAGGGCGGGCCGGATCCTGCCGCCAACTCCCGCTTGGCAGACGCCATTGCGAAAGCAAAAGCGGCAAACGTCCCCAATGATAACATCGACCGTGCGATCAAAAAGGCCGCCGGCGGTGAGGGCAATACGAACTATGAGAGCCTGGTATATGAAGGCTACGGCCCGGGCGGCGTGGCTGTG
The DNA here is from genome assembly GCA_934378025.1 of uncultured Eubacteriales bacterium. Classification (GTDB taxonomy): domain Bacteria; phylum Bacillota; class Clostridia; order Oscillospirales; family QAKW01; genus Firm-08. Next base: position 189 of record CAKRPM010000054.1, read on the forward strand.
GTGGTGGAGTGCCTGACCGATAATAAAAACAGAACGGCGGGAAGCGTACGCCATTGGTTTGATAAGTTCGGCGGTAATTTGGGCGCTACCGGCAGCGTCAGCTGGCAGTTTAAAACATACGGTCAGTTGATTATCGAAAAGGACGCGCAAATTGATGAGGACGAGCTGATGATGACGGCGCTGGAGGCCGGTGCCGACGACTTTACGGCCGAGGAGGACGCATTTGAGATTATTTGCGATCCGGCCGTATTCCATGAATTGCGTGAAACCTTGGAAAAAGCAGGATATAGCTTTATTTCCGCACAGATCACCCGTCTTCCGGATAATGAGGTGACCCTGACGGATGAAAAGGACATCAAGTTTATGGGGTTGCTTTTGGAGAATTTGGAAGAGGACGATGACGTTCAAGAGGTTTATCACAACGCTTCCAACGAAGATTTATAAAAAAAGCGACATGTGCTTTGGCACATGTCGCTTTTCTTTTGAGCGGCAACGACCGCAAAGAAATTGCGTTTTCTTATTTCATAAAGTCTGTATAATAGATGGAAAGAATTTTCGCGCCTTGCGCACGGGTGGCGGTGGCCGACGGATCGAATCTTCCGCCGCCCACACCGGCAACGATGCCCGCTTTGGAGCAAGCGCCGACGCCGGCACGCGCCCATTTGGAGATCGAGGTGGCATCTTTATATTGCGAGATATCGCCGGCGGGCAGCGGCTTATTGATGGTCTTGGCAAAACGGGTCAGCATGGTGCAGAGCATTTCGCGGCTAAGCGCGTCCTCGGGCGCAAAGGAAGTGGCGGAGACGCCGGAGGTGATACCGGTTGCGCTTGCCCAGGCAACGGCATGATAATACCATGCCTTGGAAGAAACATCCTTAAATTTGGCGGTGTTGTATTTGGAAACATCTGCGCCGGCAATACGGGAAAGAACGGTCACAAACTGCGCGCGCGTCAAGCTGCCGTCCGGCTCGAATTTTCCGCCGCCCACACCGTCAAACAGGCCGAGCTCCGTGGCGGAATTTACATAGTCGTAATACCATTCTTTGGGAGAGACGTCGGCATACATGGCGCCGTCATACACGGGAATGACAAAGTGCAGCGCCGTATTCAACGCACCCGCGGCCGAATAGCCCTGATAAAGCTTATCCGCTTCGGAGGACGGAGCGGTAAGATCGGTCATGTAACTGTGTGCGCGCAAAGTAAAGAACCGTAAAAAATACGAGGTGTTTTGCCCGCGGTCTATGTACTGATCCTTGATCCAGTTGGCGCCCTCCACAATTGCACGAAACGGTGTGTTCCACCCGCGTCCTTTGGCATAAACGGCACCGTTTGCAGGATTGGAGTCGTAGGCACCGATTCCGTAGAAGTTATAATACCCCTCGTAACCGGAAACCTGGCCCTTGGACAATTTACTGGTGCCGTAACCCGATTCGATAGCGGCACGGCTGGCAATAAAATAGGCGTTCAGCGAGGTGGAATTTGATGCGGCGGCAATCGCCTCTACCGCCTGAGCGCGGTTTATGATCGCCCCGCTTTTTTCAACCCACATGCTCTCCAGCCCTTTTTGCGTATAGCCGGAGCTTTTGCTGAGATCCAAAAAGGCAAAAATCTTTTTTTCGGTCAGATAGTTAACGGGGTTCATCGCATTTGCGATGGTGGTCAGGCTTTCGGTTTTTCCGTTGGCCGATTTAATTTGTGATTGAACCGTCTTGGCATAGTCGCTGAGGGAAGTGCCCATGCTGACATATTCAAAGGTCCATTTCGGATGCGCTTTTTGCAAGGCCTTGATTTTATCGGTAAAAGTGTTCGGACGATCGGTCGGCTGATAGCCGCGGGAGAGATATTTGCTTTGAATCCAGCCCACGGCGCCCAAATTGCTGGCGTTGCAGCATTGCACGCGCGTCCATTCGCCGCTGGTACCGGTACAGTACAGCATGGCGCTGTTTGCCGTGCTTTTGCTCACGGTTTTGACAACTGCAGAGGATGTGCTTCGGCTGCTGTAAACTTTTGTGCTGCCGGTTGGAAATGCATAGTAGTAGTTTGCCTGCCCGGGATCTTTCAGTGTAAAAAGATAGGTGGCATAGTCCTTGCTATTCACATAAACTCGAACGGTAATGCGCGCCCGCCCGTATCCGAGATCCAGCTTTTGCCCAAGTGAAGCAGAGTAGGTTTTCCCGCAGTACTGCTCCGCGGTAATTTCAATTTTATAAGGTGTCCCCGATGTGAGGGTGGCGCCGTTGATGGAAATTCCGCTAAAAGAAGACGGATAGCAAAGATAATATTTGGTTTCACTGTCAAAGTTATTGATGGTAAAGCCGCTGACATTGATGCCGCTGACGCTTGCGGTTTTTGCAAAGCAAAGCGGCGCGGCGCCGATCAACAGCACCAAGCACAGCAAAAAAGCGACAACTCTTTTTTTTATCATAATCATTCATCCTTTCCGATAAAGTTTTTGTAGGATATCTTCTGGCGGGAAATCGCCCGCTTTCATATTTCTTTACCATTCTAACATGAACACGAAAAAAATGCAATGGAAGAAACATCCATTGCATTTTTTGTGGGTTATTTTTTTAAAAGGTTGCGCGCCACATACACGCCGCTGGCCGAAGCGTGGGACAGCGAGTGCGTTATGCCGCTTCCGTCGCCGATGATGTAAAGGCCCTTGTGAATGGTTTCGAGATTTTCGTTCAGTTCCACTTCCATGTTGTAAAACTTGACTTCCACTCCGTAAAGCAGCGTATCGTCATTGGCGGTTCCCGGAGCAATTTTGTCCAGAGCGTAGATCATTTCAATAATGCCGTCCAAAATACGCTTGGGCAGTACCAGACTTAAGTCGCCGGGTGTGGCGGAAAGCGTTGGGGTCACCAGCCCTTCCTCAATGCGTTTGGTGTTGCTGCGTCTGCCGCGCACCAAATCGCCAAAGCGCTGAACGATTACACCGCCGCCCAGCATATTGGACAGACGGGCAATACTTTCGCCGTAGCCGTTGGAATCTTTAAACGGCTCGGAAAAATGCTTGGACACCAGCAGGGCGAAATTGGTGTTTTCGGTTTGCTTTTCGCCGCTTTCATAGCTGTGACCGTTGACAGTTACAATGCCGTTGGTATTTTCATTTACGACAATGCCGTGCGGATTCATGCAGAAGGTGCGGACGTTATCCTCGAATTTTTCGGTGCGGTAGACGATCTTGCTTTCATACAGCTCGTCGGTCAAATGGGAAAATACGACGGCGGGCAATTCCACACGAACGCCGATGTCCACACGGTTGGAACGGGTTTGAATGTTCAGATGCTTGCAAATGCTTTCCATCCACTTGCTGCCGCTGCGGCCGACCGAAATAATCAGGTCTTTGCATACAAAGCGTTCATCCTTTAAATCAATCTGATAGCCCTCAGCGGTCTTTTCCACATCCTGCACCGGTGTGTCAAAGAAAAATGTAACCTTATCTTTCAGAAAGGTATACAAATTTTGAAGCACCACATAGTTGATATCCGTGCCCAGATGGCGCACGGAAGCGTCCAACAAATTCAATTTGTTTTGAATACAAAGCTTTTTGAATTTTGTACCGGCGGTGGAATACAGCTTGCAGCCTGCGCCGCCGTATTCCATGTTGATGGTATCAACGTATTTCATAAGCTCCAGCGCCGCTTTTTTGCCGATATGCTCGTGCAGTGTGCCGCCGAAATCGTTGGTAATATTGTATTTTCCGTCCGAAAATGCACCGGCGCCGCCGAATCCGCTCATAATCGAGCAGCTTTTACAGCCGATGCAGGTTTTGATTTTGTCGCCGTCAATCGGACAGTGCCGTTTTTCCAGCGGATGCCCCGCTTCAAAGACCGCAATTTTCAAATCCGGTGCGTTTTTCACCAACTCGTATGCGGAAAAAATTCCGCCGGGGCCGGCGCCGATGATGATTACATCAAAATTTCTCTGTTCCATTTTTTACCACCATATTGTTATTTTAGGGTTAAAACCTACTATATTATACCGATATTTTTAAGAATGTCAAGTTTTGGCGAAAAGCGAAAATCCCGGCGCATTTTTAAGCGAAAGAAAAATCATCCCGCAAACGCATCGAATCGGCTCGACGTCTGCAGGATGACTTTTTGTTCTTAAAAATTTTTGACGGCTTGCTTTTTCAGCGAATGTCGTTTTCAATATGCTCGGGCGCTTGATCCAGCTTTTCGGGATGGCGCAAAATACTTTTAAAAAGCTTAATGGCACTGGCGTAATAAAAGCCGTCGCAAATGCGCTCGTCGGTCACCAGAGAATAATCCACGTAGTGTTTTTCGTGAATTTCGCCTGCGGCGTCCGGCTCGTATTTTTTATATTTTGCACCGAAAGCCAAAAAGATGGGCAAATTTCCGAAATCATAGAGATGGTGAAAAATCACCGGGATGCCCAGCGAACCCATGGACGTGATAAACAAAGAACCGTGAAAAGGGGAAAGCCGTGTTAAAAACCGCGGCAACCAACCGAAATAATCCAGCAGTTTTAAAAACCAGATGGCAAATTTCATCAGCAGACCGGGAATATAGTTGAGCACTTTCGCACAGCTGTCAAAAGCGCCGGCCGGTTTTTGCCGATAGCCTTCAATGGCCGTTTCAAAAGCTTTGTAGACATCCTCCGCCGTGTCGGAAGGAGAAAGCGGAATTTTAATACAGGTGTCATCCGCGTCCAGCCGCATTTCTTTTTTGGCGACAATGACCACCTCAATGCCGTTGCGCGCATATACGCGCTGCCCGCGCAAAAAGCGGTTGATGCCCGGCCGTTGAGAAACCACGCGCACATAGGCGGCCACAAAAATGTGCATAATGTTAAAGCCGGTCAGCCCCTCCGCCTTTTTGCGGCGAATATATTCATCCAGCGTATCGGTACAAATGGTATCGTGGATTTGATTGGTGGCACCGTTGCGATTGACCATGATATACGGGGAAACCTTTGCCATGGGGGAAAGCGTTTTCAGTTTTCTGCCTTCTTTTTTTGCAAGTTCGGCCATGCAGTTTCCTCCTTTCGTGCCGTTTTTTCAAAACAATTATAAAAATTATAACACATGTTTTGACAAAAAGCTACCCCAAAATATAAATTGTTAAAAAATTGTAAATAATCGCAGGAGCATCATTCGTTTTTTTCAACAAAAAGTCCTGAAAGTGTTTTGAAAAATGTAAATTTTCGTCATTTGTCACAAAAAATCTTGACCCGACCGAAAATAGGGGATATAATATAAAATGACGGAAAATTGATTTTTATGATAACAGAGGGTAATAAAATGAAACAAGTGAAGTTTACGGAAACGGTTTTGCGGGACGCTAACCAGTCGTTAATCGCAACGCGGTTACCGATGGAAAAGTTTTTGCCGATCCTCGAAACCATGGATAAAGCGGGATATTATTCCGTAGAGTGTTGGGGCGGCGCCACGTTTGACAGTTGTCTTCGATTTTTAAATGAAGATCCGTGGCAACGGCTGCGCACCATTCGGGAAAAAATGCCGAATACCAAGCTGCAAATGTTATTGCGCGGGCAGAATTTGCTGGGATATAAACACTATCCGGATGATGTGGTGCGCAAATTCATTGAGTATTCTGTCAAAAACGGCATGGATATTATCCGCATTTTCGACGCGCTTAATGATACGCGCAACATTCGTGTGGCGATGGAGGAAACCGTTCGTCAGGGGGCGCATGCTTCCGGTACGATTTGCTACACCACCTCACCGGTGCATACTTTGGAGAATTATGTAAAAATCGCCAAAGAGATGGAAGAAATGGGCGCCGGTTCGATTTGTATTAAAGATATGGCGGGCATTATGGGCCCCGGCGAAGCGTATGATCTGGTAAAAGCGTTGAAAGAAAACGTTAAACTGCCGATTGTGGTGCATACGCACTGCACGGCGGGTCTTGCCTTTATGACCTATCTCAAAGCGGTGGAGGCGGGCGCCGATGTGATTGATACCGCCACCTCCTGTTTTTCGGGCGGCACCAGCCAACCGGCCACCGAAAGCCTTGTTTTTGCACTGCGTCAGCTGGGCTATGAAGTGGATGTAAAGGATGACATTTTGCGGGAGGTCAACAATTATTTCACCCCCATTCGCAACGAATATCTTGCCTCCGGGCAACTGGATCCGCTGATGCTGGCAACCGACACGGCGTGCCTGAATTATCAGGTGCCGGGCGGCATGCTTTCCAATCTTGTCAGTCAGTTGAAAATGCTCAATTCCATGGATAAGTTTGAAGCGGTGCTGGCGGAGGTTCCGAATGTCAGACGGGATCTCGGGTATCCGCCGCTGGTGACGCCGATGAGTCAAATGGTCGGCGTGCAGGCCACGCAAAATGTTTTGCTGGGTCGATATAAAAATATCGGCAAAGAGGTAAAGGCCTATGTGCACGGCGATTACGGAAAAGCACCCGGAGAAATCGACGCGGCACTGAAAAAAGAAATTTTGGGCGACGAGGCCCCCATTACCACCCGCCCGGCGGATGGGTTGGCGCCTGAATTTGAAAAGATCAAGAAGCAGCTGGAAGGCACTGCCCGTTGCGATGAGGATGTTCTTTCCTACATTGCTTTTCCGCAGGTGGCGGAGAAATTTTTTGCAGCGCGTAAACAGCGGGAGGAAAACACCGCTGAATATACGATAAAACGTTTGGATTAGGAGGGAAGAAGCATGGATTATACCAATCCGTCCATCGGGGACACATTGTTAATTGCACTGATCGGCTTTGCAACGGTATTTGCCGTACTGATCGTTTTGATGTGGATTATTATGCTGATCTCCAAGGTTTTCGGCGAAAAGCAGAAGGAAGCCCCCACGGCTCCCGCCGCGCCGGCACCGCAGCCGCAGGCGTATACCGGGGTAAAATTGGAGGGCGTTTCGGAAAAAGAAGCCGCCATGATTATGGCAATTGTTGCGGATCAGATGAAAAAAACACCGCAAGAGCTGCGCTTTATATCAATTAAAGAGGTGAAATAACATGAAATACGAAGTTGTTTTAAACGGAAAGAAGTATGAAGTTGAAGTGGAAGAGGGCAAGGCTGTTGTCGTAAACGAACAGGCCTACACGCCGGCCGCCCCCGCCGCACCGGCTGCTCCTGCCGCGCCTGTCGCTCCTGCGGCCGCAGGGACCCCTGTCGGTGCCGGTGAGGCGATTACCGCGCCGTTGCCCGGTACGATTTTGGACGTACGTGTTGCTGCGGGTCAAAGCGTCAAAAAAGGCGATGTTTTGGTCATTATCGAAGCAATGAAAATGGAAAATGAGGTTATGGCGCCGCATGACGGTACGGTTTCGAGTGTTGCCGCGACCAAAGGCGCTGCAGTGGAAAGCGGCGCGCCGCTGATTTATTTGCAATAGGAGGCGGCGAACGTGGCATTGATTTTAGATACCCTACAGGGCGTTTGGAAGTCCTCGGGGTTTAGTAACATGACCTGGCAAAACGCAGTAATGATCATTGTGGCTTGTGTTTTGCTGTATCTCGGCATCGTAAAGAAATACGAGCCGTTGCTGTTGGTCGGCATTGCTTTCGGCATGCTGTTGACCAATTTGCCGACCCCGGCGGGGGAAACCGCGATTTATAATCCGCAGCTTTGGGACGCATTTATGCAAGAGGGCGCGGAGCATTATCATGATTACGGTTACATTTTATCCAACGGTGGACTGTTGGACATTCTTTATATCGGCGTTAAGGCCGGTATTTATC
>CAKRPM010000055.1 GCA_934378025.1 uncultured Eubacteriales bacterium
CACCACAACGGTGTAGTACCCCTCGTAGACGACCATGCCGGGGCGCGCGCCCGTCGGCTTTTTGACGTGCGACACCGGGCAGTAGTCCACGCTGACTTTGCCCGACTGTTTGCCCTTGGAATAGTACGCCGCCAGGCTTGCCGCCTGCAGCAGTGTACGGTCGGGCAGTGCCTCCAGCGGGGTGCCGCCGGTCACCAATAAGACGTGGGATCCGTGGATGTCTTTGGTGTGCAGCCAAATGTCGGCACGGCGGCTGAGGCGCACCGTGAGATAATCATTTTGCAAATTGTTTTTGCCGACCAAAACGGTATATCCGTCATCGGTCACAAAACGGCGGGGGTGGGACAAATCGGGCGCCTTGGTCTGCTTGGCGCCGCGTTTTTTCAAAAGCCCCGCGCCGATCAGCTCGCTGCGAATGGCTTCAATATCCGCTTCGTTTTCCGCGTCGCACAGCGCGCTGAGCACGCTTTCAAGATATTCCAGCATCTGCGCGTCCTTTTTCAGCAGCTCGGCGATGACCGTGCGGCCGTTTTTTGCCTTGGTATATTTTTTAAAATAGGCCGCGGCGTTGGCCGAGGCGGATTTTTCGGGGGAAAGCGGAATGGTAATTTCGGGCAGCGCGGGATCATAATAATCCGTGGTGACCAGCGCGCGCTGTCCGGGGGCCACTCTGTGCGCCTCGGATTGCAGCAGCGTGCCGTATTTTTGATAAATGTCAGCTTTGCGGCTGCTTTCCAGCTCCTTTTCCCGTACGTGCATGGTGCGGCGAATCCGCGCCTCGGTACGCGTGAGAAATGTCAAAAGATCGCTCGATTTTTGGCGCAGCCGATGCGCCTGGGCGCTTTTGGTATAATATTCCTCCAAAAGTGCCGAGGGGGTGTCGAAAAACAGGATGCGCACGCAATCTCCGTATTGCCGCAACGGCAGAAAGGAAAAATCGATGTTTTTGCCGTCGGCAATGTTTTGCACAATACATCCCGCCCAAACGCCGTTTCGGATGTCCGAGACAATGCGGCGGATGTCCGCCGTCATGGCGTTTTGCAGGGTGGGGGTCAAGGCGTCGTGCTGACCGAGCGTGCGATGGCAAATTTCGCGCGCCACCACGGGGGAAATGCCCGCAAACGCGTCCATCAACTGCTCGGCGGGCTCCTTTTCGGCCGACATCGGCGGCAGGCCGTTAAAATCCATAAAATCGGTTTTATCGCGGCGCGGCGGCATTTCATAATACAGCCCCGGCAAGATTTGCCGATGGCGGGTCATGGTAAAATCCACATGCTTGGCCGCGTCCAGAATTTTTTGATGTTCGTCCAGCAAAATGATGTTGGACGTTCTGCCCATAATTTCCAATAAAAGGGTGCGCTCGACCGGTTCGAAAAAATCATTTTTTCCCTGAAAACGCAGGGTAATGACCCGCTCGAACGTCGGCATTTCCACCCGCTCCAGCCGCGCGCCGGCCAAATGCTTGCGCAGTACCATGCAAAAGCCGGGGGGCGTTTTCGGATTTTCGGCGGCACGCTCGGTCAAATGAATACGTGCCGCATTTGGCGAACAGGAAATCATAACGCGCTTTTTGCCGCGAAAATGCAGCATGACCTCATCCTTGGAGGGCTGGTAGATTTTGTCCACCGTGCTGCCCGCCAGGGTTTCGTTGAGTTGACGCGTAATATAAGTTAAAAATGCGGCGTCCAGTGCCATGAAAAAGCTCCTTTTCAGATCTGCCCGATCGGGCTGTTGACAATGTTTAGTATGCTTTTAACGTCGGGCAGCTTTTTTTGCAGTACGGGCAAAATGATTTGCTCGGTTTCAAAATGCCCCAGATCGATCAGGTTAATGCCCCATTCCCGCGCTTCCATATAGGCGGAGTATTTGACATCCCCCGTAATCAGCGTATCAGCGCCCGCTTGCAGCGCCTGCACCATGCAGGAAGCGCCCGAACCGCTGACCCACGCCAGATTTTCAAAGCGATCGTTGACAAAGCAAAAACGGGCATGCGTGTTCAAAACGCGTTCGGCATGGGTCAAAAACGCCGTACGGTTTTCAAAAGAATGTCCTCCCAGCCGTCCGAGCATGCCGCCGTTGGGCGTGGGGCAGAAGCCGCCGGTGGTGCGCAGCTGCAGCAGCTGCCCCAGCGTATCGTTAATCCCGCCCGGGCAGGCGTCCAGATTGGTGTGCGCCGAAAGAATGTTCAGCCCGTTTTGCACGGCAAAGCGCACCTTGCGGCCGAACGGTGTGTCGTCGGTGACGCGCTTTTCGCCCTCAAAAAAGAAGGGATGATGGCTGACAATCGTGTTGCAGCCGGCCGCCAATGCGGCCTTAAGCGCGGGAAAATCGGCGTCCAGCGTGAGCAGCACACCGGTCACCGTTTCCTCGGCGTTGCCGACCAGCAGCCCCGAATTATCCCATTCCATCGCCAGGGAAAAGGGGGCAAACGCATCCAGCGCATGGTAGATCTCCTGTACGTTCATATCGTTGGTTTCCTTTCTGATGTTCGGGCGGTTTGCGCCAAAATTTCGTCAATTTGCGCCAGGCGGCGTTCCGCCTCGGCAAGGCGCGCCCGATCGGGTTCTGCCGCAGACAAAAGCCCCGCGCGCTGTTTTTCAAAACGCGCCCGCCGATCGGCGATCCAATCGTCAAACAGCGGGTCGTTTACCAAGGAAACATAAGGGTTTTCGGGGATTTCGGCCGTGGGATCATACACGGCGCGGATCACTATGTAAAGCTTATCACCTTCACGGGCAATGCGCTCCGCTTGGGTGACAAATCCGCCCGCGCGCAAGTCGTCTTTCAGTTCAAAAACAGCCGTCATGGGCTGCAGCAGCAGCGGGATGCGCCGCTCTTTTAAAAACGGGGCGCGGTGAATGATATCGGCAATCAGCAGTCCGCCCATGCCGGCGATGATCACCGCGTCGGTTTGCCGCAGAACGGTTTCGGGCAGTGCGTCCAGTCCGTCGGAAAGATACAGTGAAATGTCGTTTCCGTAACCGTACCGCTCGGCGTTGCGCCGCGCCGCGTCCAACGGCCCCGGGCGAACGTCCGAGGCAAAGGCCCGACGGATTTTCCCCTGTTGCAGGGCAAAAACGGGCAGATAGCAATGATCGGTGCCCACGTCCAGCGGGGTGCAGCCCTCGGGCAGCATGGAAAAAACGGTATACAGCCGTTGGCTCAGCTCCATAACAAGCCTCCTTTTAAAAGAAAATTCATATTCAAAAAAGCGGGTCGAAAGCGCCGTACTTTACCCTTTCCGAACAAAGAGGGCTGTAAAAAAACTCGTTTTTTACAGCCCCGATTTGCTTTTACAATCTTATTCGGCAAGAAACGCGTTGATTTTCTCCAGCAACGTGTCAACATCCTCGCCGTGCACGGCGCAGGCTTGCTCAATGGTTTCTCCTCTGGCCGAGGGGCAACCCAGGCAGTGCATACCGATTTCGATAAAAAAGGGCGCGGTCTCCGGATTTTGATCCAAAACGTCCGCGATAATTGTATCTTTTGTGACCATGATTTTTTCCTCCTTACATGATTTGCTACTATTATACACAATCCCGCCCCGTTTTTCAATATTTTTTTGAAAAAACAAAATTTGGTGGACAAGCGCCGAAAATGATTGTATAATAACTATATATGTTTACAAAAAAGGGAGCGAAAAAAATTTGGAATTTTTGGATATAAACAATGCGGCGGCGGTCGCGGAATACGAGGCGTTTAATCAAAGCTGTCCCAAGGGGCATTTTGCCCAGTCGGTCGGCTGGGGCAAACTGAAAAAGGAGTGGCATTTCGAGGGCATTATTTCTCGCGGGCAAGACGGGAAAATCAACGGAATTATGTCCGTTTTAATTCGGAAGATGCCCATGCTGCCCACCTCGCTGATGTACGCGCCGCGCGGACCGGTGTGCGACGTGCATGACAAGGCGGTGCTGAAAACGCTGGTGGACGGCGCGGCGCAGCTGAGCCGTAAATACGGCGCCTACGCGCTGAAAATGGATTCGGACGTGGAAAGCGACGATCGGATCTATCTGGACATTATGCACTCCCTGGGCTTTACGCTGCCGAAGGACACCAAAAATTTTGAGGGGATTCAGCCGCGCTATGTTTTCCGTTTGCCGCTGGAGGGCAGAAACGAAGAACAGCTGCTGGCCTCCTTTGAGCAAAAAACGCGCTATAATATCCGTCTGGCCGCCCGAAAAGGGGTTCAGGTTCGCCTGGACGACGGCAGTGCGCTGCACGATTTTTATAATATTATGTTGGAAACCGGCGTGCGGGACAATTTTGTCATCCGTACCGAGGCGTATTTTAAACGGCTGATGGACTGTCTGGGGGACAGCGCGCGGCTGTATATGGCCTACAAGGACGATCAGCCCATTGCCGGGACGCTGGCCATCGGCTACGGCAATAAGGTGTGGTATCTCTACGGTGCCTCCTCCAACGAACACCGCAATTTGATGCCCAATTATCTTTTGCAGTTTGAAATGATCAAATGGGCGGTCGAGCGCGGCGCGGAGATTTATGATTTCCGCGGCGTATCGGGCGATGTGACGCCGGACAATCCGCTGTACGGACTGTATCGTTTCAAAAAAGGCTTCAACGGCAAGTTCACCGAGTTTTGCGGTGAGCTGAATTTGGTATATCATCCGGTCAAAATGTTTGCGGCGGAAAAGGGGCAAAAGCTGTACAGAAAAATCAATCATATCCGCTTTAATCTGAAAAACAAGCGGTAGGATCGGTCAAACACAAGCGCGGGATGAAAAAACGTTTGTGTCGATGAGCGGATCGGAGGAAAAGATGACATATTATGAGGTGAATTTATCCGACGTTGCGGAAAATTATAAAACCGTCGCCGCCCAAACGACGGCGCTGGTGGTGCCCATGCTGAAAGCGGACGCCTACGGTCTGGGGGCGCAGGCGGTGCGGGATCGGCTGATGGACGAGGGGGTTCATACGTTTGCCGTTTCCCGCCCGGAAGAGGCGCTGGCGCTGGAAAAAGAGGGCGTCGAGATTTGGTGCCTGGCCTGCTGCCGGGACAAAGCGACCTTGGAGACGATGGTTGATCACGGCTTTTCGGTTGCCGTGGATTCGTTGGAGCAATGCCGGATGTTGTCCGATATAGCGCAAGAAAAAGAAAAAAAGGTGCGCGTACACGTTGCGATTGATACCGGTTTCGGCCGCTTCGGATTTGCGCCGTCGGCGGTGGAGGACATTGCCAAGGCCATGCAATTGCCGGGGCTGGAGGCACAGGGGATTTATTCGCATTTGGCGGCGGCCTTTTTCCCCAAAGACCGTTTTGCCGATCGGCAGCTGGAGATTTTTCAGCAAACCGTGCAGGCACTTGCTGAAAAGGATATTCGCTTTACAGTTGAGCATATTGCGGGCTCCAGCGCGTTTTTTCGGGATAAAAAATTCCATTTGGACGCCGTTCGCATCGGTTCGGCACTCTGCGGAAGATTGCCCGTACCGTGTCAAACGCCGCTCAAACGCGTGGGGCATTTATACAGTGAAATTATCGATCTTAAAACGCTGGAAAAAGGGCACAATGTCGGGTACGGCAAGGTGTACCGCACATCAAAAAAGGTACGCACGGCCGTCTTGGCCGTGGGCAGTGCGGACGGCGTACAGATGAAAAAGGAGTATGACGCGTTTCGTTTTCGCGATTTTTGCCGTTATGCGCTGGCACTTTGCAAGCTCTTTTTCAAGAGGGACAAGCGGATGCGTGTGCGCCTGCCGCAGGGGAGTGCGCCGGTGCTCGGCCGTGTGGCATTGACCACGATGGTCATTGATGTGTCGGGGCTGGAGTGTGCGATCGGCGATCGGGCGGAAATCCCCATTTCCCCGTTACAGGTGGGACGGCATATTGAACGCAGATATCTTTAAAGCCAAAAACATACAAAGGAGAACCATCAATGTTGCTCGGCGGAGAAAAAATTGCAGCGGATTTTGAAACGGCGGTGCGTGCCGGGCGTACCACGCATGCGTATCTGTTGACCGGCGGCGAGGGCAGCGGGAAGAAAACGTTTGCCGCTTTTATGGCGCGGGCGTTGCTTTGTCCCGACGGCGGGTGCGGCAGGTGCGATATTTGCCGAAAGGTGCAAAGCGAGCATCATCCCGATGTCATTCGGGTGCGCGGGCAGGGACGCGAGGGGTTGATCCCCGTGGATCAGGTGCGTGCGCTGCGGCGGGATGTTTACACGCTGCCCAATGAGGGCAGTAAAAAAATCTATATCATCGAGCAGGCGGAAAAAATGAACGTACAGGGGCAGGACGCTTTTTTGAAAGTATTGGAAGAGCCGCCCGGTTACGCGGTGTTTATTCTGTTATGCACCGACGAGCGGGCCATGCTGCAAACCGTGCTTTCTCGTGTGATGCGCATTTCCATGCCCGTACCGCCCGAGGCGGCGGCCGAGGCGCTTTTGGTGCAGCGCACCGGATGCGCGCCGGCTGCGGTGCGCACGGCGTTTCGCATTTGCGACGGGCGCATCGGCGCGGCCGAGGCACTTTTAAAAGAGGATTTGCCGCAAAAGCAGCAGCGGCTGGAGCAGTTTTTGCAGACGTTGACGTCGGGCACAAGCTATCAGCTGGCGGCCATGATTCATGCCGTGGCGGCCGATCGGGGCAAATTGGATGATTTTTTAGGCTTGCTTGAAATGTATTTACGTGATATACTGGTATATAAGAAAACGTCCGACAGAACGCTTGTTCGTTTTGAGGACAGCGTGGTGCAAAACGCGGGGCATCTGCTTCGTTTGGGTGCGCGCGAGATCACGGCGCTGATCGACGAAATACGCTCGCTGCGGCGGCTGTGCGGCGGGCCGTACAGTCTGTTGCTTTTGGAAACCGAATTTGCGGTGGCCTGCGCGCGGACGTTCGGTCGTTGAGGGAAAGGAACAGTAAATGAAAACAATTGTCGGTATCCGCTTCAAAGAGGGCGGAAAAGTATACTACTTTGACCCAAACGGGCATAAATTTGATACAGGATCTTATTGTGTGGTGGAAACCAGCCGCGGCATGGAATGCGGAGAGGTGTGTCTGTCCAACAGAGAGCTGCCGGACGAGCAGGTGAACAATCCCCTGAAAAAGGTGACCCGTCCCGCGGACGCGATTGACATTCGCCGCATGAAGGACAACCGCGAGCGGGAGAAAAAGGCGTTTCAAATTTGCGAGGAGCGCATTAAAAAGCTGAAACTGGAAATGTCGCTGGTGGATGTGGAATACACCTTTGACCGCAATAAAATTCTTTTTTATTTTACGGCGGACGGGCGGATTGATTTCAGAGAATTGGTCAAAGAGTTGGCCGCTGTTTTCAAAACCCGCATCGAGCTGCGGCAGATCGGCGTGCGGGATGAGAGCAAGATGATGGGCGGACTGGGCGTCTGCGGCAGACCGTTTTGCTGCCATAGTTTTATGAGCGATTTTCATCCGGTTTCGATCAAAATGGCCAAAGAGCAGGGCTTGTCGCTCAACCCCGTGAAAATTTCGGGTACCTGCGGCAGACTGATGTGCTGTTTAAATTACGAACAGAGTACTTATGAGGAATATTGGAAGCATACGCCGCGCGCGGGCACGTTGGTGAAAACGCCCGAAGGGACGGGCGTGGTCAGCGATGTAAATGTCCTGAAGGGCGAGCTTCAGGTGAAATTTATTTCGGACGAGACAGTGTCGTTTAAAACCTTCCGGGTGAAAGAGGTGATGCCGCTGCGCTCCGCCAAGGAAAACCGCGAAAAAATGAAAAATTCGGAAAAAAGGTAAACTTTTTGTAAAACACTTGCAAAAGTGTATTTAGGTATGTTATGATAAGGACAACTTAATAAGGAGGTGCGACATCATGGCACACAGAATCACTGACAAATGCCTCATGTGCGGCAGCTGCGAGGGTGAATGCCCTGTAGGTG
>CAKRPM010000056.1 GCA_934378025.1 uncultured Eubacteriales bacterium
GTTCTGCCGTGGGCATGGCCAATGTGTGGGGATTTCCGCACAAGCTCGGCAGCAACGGCGGCGGGGCTTTTCTGCTGGTTTACCTGCTGTTTATTTTTATCTTCAGCTATGTCGGCCTGCCGACCGAGTTTGCCATCGGTCGCCGCGCCGGTACCGGTACACTGGGCGCCTATGAAAATGCGTGGGCAACCCGAGGCAAGAAAGCCGGAAAGATCGGCGGTCTGCTGGGGTGGCTGCCGCTGGCGGGATCGCTTTGTATTGCAATCGGTTATGCGGTGATCATCACCTATATTCTTAAGGCGCTTACCGATTCTATGGTGGGCACACTGATGACAACGGATACCGCCACATGGTTTTCCGAGTTTTCAAGTACGCCTTTTTCCGTAGTGCCTTATCACATTATCGTTGTGGTCGGTGCGCTGCTCACATTATATCTTGGGGCGCACAGTATTGAAAAAACCAACAAAATCATGATGCCCGTATTCTTCGGTATCTTTTTGGTACTGGCAGTGCGCCTGGCATTTCTCCCCGGTGTGGCGGAGGGCTATCGCTTTATGTTTACACCGGATTGGTCGGCGCTGAAAAATCCCATGGTCTGGATTTGGGCGATGGGGCAGGCCTTTTTCTCTTTGTCGGTAACAGGCAGCGGCATGATTGTGTACGGCGCCTATCTCTCAAAAGAGGAGGACGTGGTGCGCATGTCGCAGCGCACGGCGCTGTTTGATACCATTGCGGCACTGGTGGCGGCCATGGTGATTATCCCCGCTTGCTTTTCCTATCATTTGGATGTAGGTGCGGGGCCAAGCCTTTTGTTTGTAACCTTGCCCGCTATTTTGCAGGATCTTCCGCTGGGTCGGCTGTTTGCCGTCATTTTGTATGTGGCGATGATCTTTGCGGGCGTCAGTTCGCTGCAAAATATGTTTGAAGCGGTTACCGAGTCGCTGCTGCATAAATTCCCCAAGCTCAAACGCACGGTGGCATTGGTGATTTTGTGCGCGCTTTGTCTGGGATTTGGCCTCTTTATGGAGCCGATTTCCCATTGGGGCGGTTGGATGGATTTGGTGTCCATCTATATCATTCCCATCGGCGCAACGCTGGGCGCTGTGTCGTGGTTTTATGTTATGAAGCGCGAGGATCTGCTGGACGCGGTCAATACCGGCAGCGGACGGAAGCGCGGCCGCTTGTGGTATAGTATCGGGCGGTATGTTTATGTGCCGTTGGCGCTGATTCTGTGTCTGGTGGCTTTGATCGGCCAAGTGGCGTTTTAACTCTTTCCATAAAAAGAAGTCCCCAAAGCGTGGCGCTTTGGGGACTTCTGTATGTTTTGGGCAGATTATTTTGATATCGGGTTATCGGCAAGGCACTTTGAAAAGGGCGTAATGTCTACATCACCGTAAAGCGCTTTGTAGTCTTCGCCCAAATAGCAGGCAAACGTGGAAATGACATCAAAGCCGATATGCCGATATTCCGCAATGTCCGCCTGCATCCTCTCTTGATTTAATACAAATTTTACGGGCGGTTTTCTCCATTTAGAGCATACCGAGTTGTCATACCAATATTCCAACACCTTTTTCGGCTGTTTGGCAAAAAAGTTCATCAGCGGTGCAATCATTTCCTTTTCGCGTTCAATCAGCTGCGGTGCGTCTTCTCCCTTGGCGGTGTATTTCTCAAACGGGGCATATTCCAAAAAGACGCCGTCTTCCGGTTGAACCGCCGCGGGCGGGACGACGCTGTCACAATAAGCAAGATAGGCCATGCGAGCGTCGGGAATATGCTTTTTGATTTGGCGCATCATGGCGTTGACGGCAATCAACTGTTGATCGGAGGCAGAATATTTACGGCATTTGGGGCAATGACAATGAATTTTGTGCCCGTCATCCATCCAAAAATAGTAATCATGCGTGCTTTTATAGAGGGACAGAGCCAATCGGGCGGCTCTTTCGGAGAATAACGTCAAAGCCTCTTGATCGGAAACACAAAAATTCCAATCCGGGGTGCGCTGCCCGTTTTCGTTCATGCGAAAGTATTGCGGATGCGTTTCAAAATATTTTCGGGGCAAAAGGTATCCGGCCGCATGCAGCTCATATTCCACCGAAACGCCGCGCTCTTCGGCGTAGTCAATCAGACGGCGAAACTCTGCAGTTTTCATCTTTTGCAGCAGTGCGTCCAATGCGTCGGTTGCATCGGCGCCGCCGATGGGGTGAATGCCAAGCGTTGTAATGCCGGCTTGCACCAATTTATCGATCCGGTCCTTGGAGACCTCGTCCGGATGGACAATCATACTGTGCTTCACGATCTGTCCCCTCCTTGTGTAAATTTAATTTGCCGTCTTTTTCGGTTGCTCGTCCCACGAGCGAGAAAAAGGGCAATTGAAATATAATAGCCACTTTGTGGCTATTATACCATGAGCAAAAATGCTTGCTTGCAAAGGCATTTTTGCGAAGCCGTCAATACCCGCAGCCGTGCCACGCACGGGCGGCGACAGTCGCAAAGGGTTGGCTCTGCAAGCCTTTCTGCGGTTATTATACCATACTCGAAAATTAAGTCAAGCGGATTTTTGGGGGGCGGTTTTTTTATTTCGGCAAACTAAAACAGACGGGCGGTATCGCGCGGCTTTATGGTCGGCTTTGCTTTAAAAAAGTGCGGCAAAGCGGCGCTGAAATTTTCAAAAAAATTGTTTTTTTAAGAGAAATTTTATTTTAAAAGCAAGGGTATTTACAAACAAATTTTAATGTGTTATACTGCCTTTGTTATAAAAGTTTTTATCAAAATATGAGGCAAAAAAATGAAATTTGATTCAAAAACCATGTGTGAGGGACCGATTTTTAAAGGAATTATCCTTTATACGGTTCCGATTATTTTGACCAGTTTGCTGCAGCTGTTTTTTAATGCGGCGGATTTGATTGTAGTCGGCTGGTTTTGCGGCAGCGATTCGGTGGCGGCTGTGGGCGCGACCGGCTCGTTGACCAATTTGATTATCAATTTGTTTATCGGATTGTCGGTCGGTGCGGGCGTTGCCGTGGCACAGGGGCTGGGGGCCAAGGATAATAAGTTTACCTTCAAAGCCGTGCATACCGCCATCCCTGTCGCTTTGATCGGCGGTGCGGTACTGACGGCGGTCGGCGTATTATTTTCCGGGAATTTTTTACGGCTGATGGGAACGCCCGACGGAAAGCTGCTGTCGCTTGCCTCCATTTACATGCGCATTTATTTCGGCGGTATGATTTTCAGCATGCTGTACAATTTCGGAAGCGCCGTTTTGCGTGCGGCGGGGGATACGCGTTCTCCGCTGATCTTTTTAAGCATCGCGGGGATTTTGAATGTGGCGCTGAATTTGCTGTTTGTAGCGGTATTTAATATGGATGTGGCCGGTGTTGCGCTGGCAACCGCCATTTCGCAGGCTGTGTCGGCGCTGCTGGTGTTGATCGCTTTGATGAAACGTGAGGACGCTTGTCGGCTGAAACTCAACAGCCTTCATATTTACAAAACCGCTCTGCTGAAAATCGTTCGCATCGGTTTGCCCGCCGGGCTTCAGGGGTCGCTTTTTTCAATTTCCAACGTTTTGATTCAGTCGTCGGTAAACTCATTCGGCGGTGCCTATATGTCGGGCAGTGCGGCGGCCGCCAGTCTGGAAGGCTTTTGCTATGTCACGATGAACGCCTTTCATCAGACGGCACTCAATTACTGCGGTCAAAATTACGGCGCGGGGAATATGAAACGTGTGAAAAAAGTCACGGGCGTTTGCCTTTTAACGGTGGCGGCCGTCGGATTGATTGTGGGCAATTTGATTTATTTATTCGGTGAAAAATTGCTGGGCATTTATATTACCGATTCGCCGCAGGCAATTGCGTATGGAATGGAACGGTTGAAATTTATGTTGATTCCGTATTTCTTGTGCGGTGTGATGGATACGGCCACGGGCGCCATGCGCGGAATCGGCTCCTCCTTTACCCCTATGGTCATTTCCATCCTCGGAATATGCGTTATGCGAATTGTATGGATTTATACGGTGTTTGCCATGCCGGCGTATCACAGCTTTTCGGGCTTGTTCATTTCTTATCCGATTTCCTGGCTGCTTACCTTTGCGGCCGTGGGCATCGCCTTTTTGATTGTGATGCATCGGCGGGAAAAACGGCCGATAAAACTGAAAAATGCCGCGGCCTAAAGAAAAGGAATTTATATCATGGTTCAACTTTTATTGGTGATTATTTACCTTTCGTTTATCAGTCTGGGACTGCCGGACGCACTGCTCGGGGCGGCATGGCCGACCATGCAGGCCTCTTTCGGCGTGCCGCTGTCCTATGCCGGCATTGTTTCAATGATTATCGCGGCGGGGACCATTCTTTCCTCCCTGTGCAGTGATCGAATTTCCGCCAGACTGTCCACGGGGAAAATTACGCTGATCAGTGTTGCGACCACTGCGGTGGCATTGTACGGCTTTTCGGCCTCCGACGCATTTTGGAAGATTTGTCTGTGGGCTGTTCCCTATGGCTTGGGAGCGGGCAGCGTTGACGCGGCGCTGAATAATTATGTCGCACTGCACTACGAGAGCCGTCACATGAGTTGGCTGCACTGTATGTGGGGCGTCGGTGCCACCACGGGGCCGTATCTGATGGGGCTGGCGCTGACAGGCGGGCGCTCTTGGAACATGGGCTATCTCTATATCGCTGTGATACAGTCGGTGTTGACGGTGATTTTGCTGATCAGTCTGCCGCTTTGGAAAAAGGGAACCTCCGAAGCGGAAAAGCGGCGCGATGCGTTGCCGCTGCGGCAGGTGGTGCGTTTCCCCGGCGCCAAGGCCGTGATGCTGTGCTTTTTCTGTTATTGCGGGGTAGAGCAAACGGCGGGGCTTTGGCTCGGCAGTTATTTGACGCTGCAGCGCGGTTTTTCGCCGCAGACGGCTGCGGGACTAAGCGGCATGTTCTTTATGGGAATTGCCGCCGGGCGGGCGCTGAGCGGCTTTT
This sequence comes from uncultured Eubacteriales bacterium, assembly GCA_934378025.1. GTDB lineage: Bacteria > Bacillota > Clostridia > Oscillospirales > QAKW01 > Firm-08. Next base: position 4,965 of record CAKRPM010000056.1, read on the forward strand.
TGACCCTACGGCTGAGCGATCGGGCAATGATTCGGTTGGGCATGGCGCTGATCGCCGTCGGAATCGGTTTGGTTTTATGGCCGGGAAAGGAAATTTGCCTGATCGGTTTCATTTTGATCGGTTTGGGCTGCGCCCCCGTTTATCCGTGCATCATTCATTCAACCCCCGCGCATTTCGGGGCAGAGCGCACTCCGGCGATCATCGGGATCCAAATGGCCAGCGCTTATGTGGGCACCTTGTCGATGCCGCCGCTGTTCGGTCAGTTGGCGGGACGGATCGGAACGGCGTGGCTGCCCGCGTTTTTGGCCTTGTTACTGGTGGTTATGATCGTGATGTATGAGCGGTTAAATCAACAGACGGAGGGAAATAGATGAATTTATCAAGATATTTTGAGAGTATTGTACAACAGGATCCGATGCCGATCGTTATTTGCAATACGCGGCACGAAATTATTTATATGAATCCGACGGCTGTCCGCCGCTATGAAAAAAGAGGCGGCGCGGCGTTGATTGGGAAAAGCGTTTTGGATTGCCATAATGCGGCGTCCGTTCAAAAAATTTGCGATGTGGTAGCCGCTTTTGCGGCACGCACCTGCGACGATATCGTTTTTATTTATCATAATCCTAAGGAAAACCACGATGTATATATGGTGGCTCTGCGGGACGAAAAGGGCGCGCTGATCGGGTATTACGAAAAGCACGAGCAACGCTGAAAGTAAAAGAAAAGCGATACTGTAAACGTTTGTTTACAGTATCGCTTTTTTAAAAGTATGCGGATAATGTGTGGTGCTTGTCCTTTTAGTTTGCAATCAGCGGCGGCACCGTTTGCAGCGGAAAGACAATCAGCGATCGGCTGTTTAAATCCTCACGGTGCATGTCAATGCCGATGATTTGGGCGCTTTCATAAGTTTTATAGTAGTAAATGCCGCGCGTTGCATTGCAGCAGGCACTGTACAGCGTGTATTCCAGCCCGCCGTTTTCTAAACGGCAACAGCCGCGCGGTTGCTCCACGGCGCTCAGCAAATGAAAGAATTGCTGAACGCTTGCATTTTCGCCTTTTTCCGAGACGGCATTGGCACGCACAAAGGCGGCACGGACAAAGCGGGAGGCAGAGCTGAGATCACCGGGCAACCCCATCGCGCCCATGCCGCGGCTGTAAACCTGCAGCGGCAGTCCAAAGGTATTGGGCGGTGTATCGGGGGAAAGCGCACGATAGTTGTTCAGCCCGAAAAGCTGCATTTCAAAGGGGGGATTGTTGGTCAACACGCCGGCGGGATTATCGAAAATTTCAAGGCCGCTGGCAGTTGCCTCGACAGTGATACAGGCGTTTTTGTCCGCAATCATCCAGTGCAGGTCGGAGGCGGGAAAAGCAGGCGAAAAAGGCTTGTCGGTCAGACGAATGGACTTCAAAAAGCTCTTGGCCTCGGAAACATCGGCGCAACGGGCCAAAAGCGTCGGCATCAGTTCATACTGCGCAATGTCATGCGCTCCGTGTTCGGCAGGGGCGAACACGGCATTCCCCGGGAAATTCAGCCCGGCCATGCAAAGCCCTTTTTCATTGACAGCGTCATAAAACAGCGGATAGTCATCGGCAATATGCGCCATGCCCAGTACCGCAAAAGGATGCTCGGGTGACAAAAATTTTCGGGGCATAAGGGCGACTTTTTCCCCCGGCAGACGGTCATAATCAAGGTTTCTGCCAAAATAAAAATCATCTGTTTGATACGTAATTGCCGTGCACATGCGGGTTTCCTCCTTGTAACGATATGTCATTATTTTGCCGCTTTCAAAAGAAAAAAATACGTTTTTTCGGCGCAGGGGCGGTGCCGATCGGCCGATAAAAAGGCACCTCCGAGAACAAAAATGCTCGGAGGTACGGAAAAGCGCTATTTTTTGACGGTAATTCTGGGGGCGCTGAGCAGCCCGGTGGGCTTTAGATGGTATTCGGGGCAGTAGGTCTTATCGTCGTTGTGACGGAAAGAGGTGCGCCCGAACCAATCGCGTTCGGCATCATTTAAATGAAGCTGTCCGAAGGTATTGATCCGACTGAGGTATACTTCAATGTCCACCGCCGTTTGCCCTTGCTGCTCGGCAAGCGGATAGAAACGGTAGGGCGCCAGCGAAATGTTTTGCCGCTTTGCCCCGACGGAGGCTGTGACGCAGCCGGCGGCATAGGTGCCCAGTTCCAATGCGGTATTCTGGTCGGCGTTCAGCGACAAATGATAGGTGATTTTGCCGCCGTAAAACGGCAGACCCTGACGGGTTAAATCACAAAAATACAGCTTTTCGGGCGCCTTTGTAATCCGAACGCTGCTGCCGATGACCGAAACGCCGAAATCGCCCAATAAAAAGACGTTTTCAATGTTGGATACCGTTCCGAAGGGCAGTTGAATTTGCAGGGTATTTTCGCCTTTTTGAACGGTGGGCAGCGACACACGGGTAATCGCACGGTCGACATACCAGCCCTTAGGCGTCAGATCAACCGGTTGGCCGTTGAGAGTCACTGTGCTGATTGCAACGTCCTCCAGCGCCAGCTGCGCATGAGGAATTTCGATATCGGAGAAAAAGGTGTAACGAAGCGTAATTCGGTTGCGGCAAGGCGTTTGTTTTACCGCCCACGGCTGCGCGGCGTCAGCGGTGGAAAGCGGAAAATGCAGCGCCTGTTTGGCCAGAAGCGCAATTTGAATACTCTCCTCTTGCGGCTGCCATGCTCCGTCGTCCAGTTTCCAACATGCTTGATCCAAAACGCATACGTTGGGCTCGGCAAGGGTGTAGGACACCGGCTCATTTACGTATCCCGCGCTTTCAAAGCGCTGCACGGCCGTCGGGGCGCAGGCCGCCCGACCGGGATGCAGCTGAACCAACAGGGAATCGTGATCATTGTGTTGCCA